>CAITMP010000256.1 GCA_903893525.1 uncultured Acidobacteriia bacterium
GAGGAGTTGGAACAATCGGACCGCTACATGGAAACCGAGATGCGGCAGGGAAAGACCGAGTAGGCTATGGCGACAACCAACGTCGATGGACTTTACTTCTCGTTTCACCCCAACTACGCCGTCCAGAAGTACGACGAGTGGCAGCATTTCCGCACGGTATTCATGCCCGTCGGGAAAGCAGCGGTCGACTTGGTTGCTTTCAAAATCAGTGCCAATGCGGATGTAGTTTGGCTAATCGAGGCGAAGGACTTCCGAAGGCAATCCGGAGAAAAGAACCAATCGGGTGCCGGGTTGCCAGCCCACACCGCCCGAAAGATGCGGGAGACCTTGGAAGGTCTCGCCGATGCGGCCGCCAATGCGCTGATCACCGAGGAGCGCGATCACGCCAGCAAGGCCGTCGCCCGGACACCACGCGTCGTCCTGCATCTGGAGCCCTTTGATCCCGAGACACCCACCAAGATGTACCGTCACCCGATTCCGCTGGTCCTCCAAAAACTGAAGCAGTTATTGAAGGACATCGACCCCAACCCCCTCTTTCTCACGATCGCCACCACCCCCAAGTACGGCGTCCCGTGGACCGTAAGCTGATCCAACTATACTGTTCCTAACCGCCCGAGAAAATCCTCCACGCCCTGCCGTCCGGCGTCGTCAACCATTGCAGGGAATGACCTTTCTCGCCACACGCCCGGTGCATATGGAACAGGACGAATCGCTCGACCCGGTCACGACCCTTTCAGCCGAGACGCGCGACCGTTTCGTCGCTGAAAACATGCGCCGTATCTTCCGCCAGATGTACCGGATGGTCGGCAACATCGAGGACGCCCAGGATCTCACCCAGGAAGCCTTCATCAAGGCTCTGCAGCGTCAGGACCAAATCCGCGAGGGTGAGAAAGCCACCCACTGGCTCTCCCGCATCGCCACCAACACCGCGCTCGACTTCCTGCGCCGCCATAATCGCGTGTCCTTCGTCGACATGTCCGAGGTTTACGGCGACAACTACGCCTCCCACGGACCCTCCCCCGAAGCCGCAGCCATCCAATCCCAGGAACAGGACTGGCTCAACTCCGGTCTCGACCGGCTCACGTCCCGCGAACGCGCCGCCATCGTCCTGCGCGACGTGGAGGAACTACCCGCCGAGGAGGTGGCCCTCCAACTCGGCTGCTCCAAGGCCACGATCCGCTCCCACATCGCCAACGCCCGCATCAAGCTGCGCAAGTTCGCAGACAAGACTCTAACCGACAGGAGGAAACCGTGACCCACCATCCACCCGAATCCGATTTGGCACTCTACGCCGGCGGCGATTGCGGCAGGATCGCGCGCATCTTCCTCGGCCGCCACATCCGCAACTGCGCCGAATGCGCCTCAACGGTCGCCGAATATGAGGCGCTCCTGCTGGCCGCACCAAAATTTGAACCGCCCGTCTCCGATTGGGACAGTTTGGCCCGTGAAATGGCCGCCAACATCCACGTGGGCCTCGAAGCGGGTGCATGCGTAGGACCTGTCCGTCACGCCGCCAGCTGGAAGCCCACTGCCTGGATTCCCGGCACTTGGGAGCCCCGCATGGTTTTCGCATTCGCTAGCGTTCTCCTGCTGATCGGCTCGGCTGTAGTCCTGAACCGCCCTGCGACACCCGGCAACCAACCCGTATCGGCCCGGACCGTGATCCAGTCCAGCGATTCCGGCATCCAAGTCCTGACCGGCGCAACCAGCATCACCCTCCTGAACCACCATGGGGCCATGGCGGAACAAACAGTCGGCGCGCAGGGGGAAATCCGCGCCCGCTACATCGACGGCGAAACCGGCGCGGTGACCATCAACAATGTCTATTTGGAATAATCTGCGGTCCATCCCCGGAGCGGCAACCGTCGCACTGCTGCTGGCACTCGCCCTGCCCGGAACAGCGCAGGAGACCGCGCTCGACCCGGCCAGCTCCGTCAAGATCGACCTCCCGTCGGACTCCCCCCTCGCCCTCGTCTCCACCAGCATGGGCGAATCCCGGGCCAACGCCCGCGGCGGAGCCATGGTCCTCGACCTCCACATGGCCCTCACGCTCCGCAACACCGGCAATCGCCGGGTCCGCGGCGTGGTCCTGCTCATCACCGCCCAGGAATTCGCCCCCGGCGGCAAGGGTTCCGTCGCCCGCCCCTGCATCGACGTCCCGCCGACCCAGGAATTCACCGTCCCCGTCGACATCCGCCTCGTCCGCCCCGCGCAACAGGCTGCGGGACCACTGGTCCGCGTCCAGCTCGACGGCGTTCTGTTCGACGATTTCAGCTTCTTCGGTGCCAACCGCCTCAATTCCCTGCGCGCCATGACTTTCTGGGAAACCGAGGCCCAGCGCGACCGGACGTACTTCCGCAAGGTCCTGCAAGCCCGCGGCGAAAAGGGCCTCAGGGATGAAATGCTGCTCAGCATGGCCAAGCAGGCCGAGCGGTCCCAGCTCGACGTCGCCATGAACCGCAACGGCCGGGCGGTGGGCAACGCCGCAGCCGCCCCCAGCACTACTTCGGCAACAGTGGCCCAGTTTGCTTTTCTGAAGAGGCCCGGGTCCCCCGTGGAACCGGTCGAGGGCTCCGCCGAGATCTCCGGCAACGAGGCGCGCGCCCCGCGCATCGACGTGCTGAACCGTTCGTCGAAGCC
>CAITMP010000257.1 GCA_903893525.1 uncultured Acidobacteriia bacterium
CAGCTGATGTCCGATGTGCCGGTGGGCTCGTTCTTCAGCGGTGGCATCGATTCGAGCGCTGTTGCCGCGCACGCATCCATATCCGGCAAGCCGCCAATGTGTTTTGGCGTGCATTTCACTGATCAAGGCGTAACCGATGAGCGGCCCTACCAGGAGGCGGCGGCGAAGGCGCTGGGCCTCGAACTCCATCTCATCACCATGGACGGGGAATCGTTTCCCGACGATTTCAGCCGCTTGATGTACCACCAGGACCAACCGGTTCTGGGACCCGCGTTGTTTCCGATGGCAAAAGTGAGCGAACTTGCCGCGCGCCACGTGAAGGTATGTCTCGGAGGCCAGGCGGCGGACGAGGTTTTTGGTGGATATGCCCGGTATGCACTGGGACGTCCGCTGCAGGTCATCCGGTCGTGGTTTGCCGGGCGCCAGCGTTCGTCCGCAAGCGGTGACGGAACGCAGCCCCTCAAAGCTCCGGCAAGCGTCGGTGGCAATCTCTCGCGCCAGTTCGCCGAGGGTGGAACTTTGTTCCGGCTTGCCCGGAATGCGCGCTATCTGGCAAATTGGGAAGCCAGCTATTTCGAGCACTTCGCCAAGGTTCCCGAATCCGACTGGCAGCGGCTTTTTGCCGCTCCCGAGTTCTGCAACCGCGACTACTGCCGACAAATCTTCAACGAAACGGTCCACCGTTCCCCGGCAAAGGACCCGCTGGACAAGATCATGTTCTGGGACGTCCAGACCTACATGACCGGCCTTTTCCAGCAGGATGACCGGATGAGCATGGCGTCCGGATTGGAATCGCGTGTGCCGTTTGCCGATCCCCGGCTGGTGCAGGCGGCGTTCCAAATCGACGGGGACTTGAAACTAAGGGGTGGCGCATCCAAATGGATCCTGCGCCAAGCTGTTGCGGACATCCTCCCTCCGCTGGTGCTCAACCGGCGCAAGGTGGGTTTCGATACCCCTGCGAACCGTTGGTTGCAAGGCCCGCACGCCGGATTTGCCAGGGAACTGCTCCTTTCCACTCGGGCTCGCCAGCGCGGCCTCTGGGATTCGGCAGGGGTTGCCGATCTCCTGGATCACTCCAGCTCCGCTTCCTGGTTCGACATGATCTGGAAGGTTCTATCGATCGAGCAGTGGGCGACCATCTTCCTGGACGAGGCTCCAGCCCAACTTTTCGATCGGGCCGCCATAGAGTTGGTTTCACGCCGAGATGTTGCGGTTCCATTGCCGGAACCTCCCATGCCAGTGGCCGAGCGTTTATCCCACATTGCAAGGGAATGCCGCGAGTTGGGTGTCAAGGGTACCTTGGCCCGCGGCATGTGGGAACTCAAGACCCGCAGCGGTATCCTCCGGGTCAAGCCCGCACCCGATCCCGGTCGGCAGTTTCCGGCACCGTTCCTTCGGAGCCAGGATCGGCGTCTGCCGTTCACGGCCGTGTCCGATGCGGTACCGGCAATTCGCACGCTGCTCTCGGATTCAGATCGGAACAAACTGGCTGACTTGGCGTCCGCTGCCACCAAGGGGCAAATCCTTTGCTTCAGCCATTGGATGGCCGATTATGGCAACCCCATTGATTGGCATCGTGATCCAACCAACGGGCACCGGTGGGGGGCGGACACCCACTGGTCCAGTGTCCTGCGGGGTGCTCCCGAGGTTGACGTCAAATTCGCTTGGGAGGCCGCACGTTTTCCGCACGCCTACCAAATGGCGCGCGCCGCAGCCTTGGACCCCGCCAGCGCACCGGTTTTGTCGAGTGCGTTCGAATCGCAGGTTCGGCACTTCATCGCTGCCAACCCGCCCGGGTTGGGTGTCCACTGGTTCTCCGGCCAGGAAGTTGCCCTGCGTGCTTTTTCCTGGCTTTTCGGAATCCATGTCTTTTCCTCAATGGAGCTGCTCTCCGCGGACTTCTTCAAGGAGGTAGGCGAAAGCCTGATCGCCGCCGGCATCCACTTGGCGGACCACATCGAATATGCCCGCGATTCGGTGTACAACAACCATCTGCTGTCGGAAGCGCTCGGCCTCTACATCATTGGCCGAATGTCTTCCGGTCCCCAAGCCAAGGCTTGGGCCGCGGAGGGTTTCCGGCTCCTCGATCAGCAGGCCGACCAACAGATTTATCCCGATGGCGGCTATATCCAGCAGGGCCACAACTACCACCGGGTCGCGTTGCAGCTCTACGTTCTGGCTTGGGCTTTTGCGAAAGCCAACGGCGACGATGCCCCGAAGTCCTGGCTCTCGGCGCTGGAGCGTTCGCTGGATTTCCTTCTCGCGCACCAGAACGAGTCCGACGGGGCGCTGCCGAATTATGGAGCCAACGATGGTTCGCGTCCGATCCTGCTTGCCCAGGCCGAGCTTCCCGATTTCCGCC
>CAITMP010000258.1 GCA_903893525.1 uncultured Acidobacteriia bacterium
CCACCACCCCAATTTGCGCGGGGTCGTGTTCCGCCGTATCGGGGCCAACATCACGGGCGGCGGTGGATTGTGGGATGAATCGTACCGGATGTTCCCGCACCTTGGCGGGCGTCCCCGGCTGGCGGAACGTCGCTGGATATTCCCGAGTGGAGGCACGGTTGAGTTTCGGCATCTGGAGCACGAGACATCGGCGGATGCCCATCAGGGTCTCCAATATAGCCTGATTATTTTCGACGAGCTTACCCACTTCACCGAGGGGCAATTCTGGAAACTGGTCTCGCGGTTGCGTGGCGCTGAGGCGGGCCATCGTCCGATGATTCGATGCACCTGCAACCCGGACCCTGACTCGTTCGTGGCGCGGCTCGTTGAGTGGTACATCGACCAGGAGACCGGGACCGCCATCCCGGAGCGGTCTGGCGTCCTCCGGTATTTCGTCCGCTCGAAAACTGGCGATGAACTGATATGGGGAAATTCCAGGGCGGAATTATTGGCTCGCGATCCATCGTGCCAACCAAAGTCTTTCACGTTCATTAAATCGGCCCTTGAGGACAACGCAGCGCTGGAAAAGGGCGATCCGTCGTACCGGGCCAACCTCATGGCCCTTCCCCGGGTGGAACGGGAACGGCTCCTCGGGGGAAACTGGAAGGTCAGGCCCAATGCCGGGACGATGTTCCGTCGTGAGTGGTTCGGGATCGTAGACGCGGCCCCGACCGACCTCGCGGCGGAAATCCGATATTGGGACCGGGCCGCGACCGAGCAGAGCACACGCAACCCCGACCCGGACTGGACGGCGGGCGTCAGAGTGGCCCGCGACCGCAAGGGGACCTTCTACATCATGCACGTCTCGCGGTTCCGGGGCACCCCGGCCAAGGTCGAACAAGGGATCGTCACGACGGCTGGCCAGGACGGCCAGGGCGTCACGGTCGGGATCGAGCAGGACCCCGGGCAGGCTGGCGTCGCGGAGGCGCAATATCTCGTCAGGGCGCTGGCGGGCTACACGGTCCAGACCCACCACCCGACCGGCTCCAAGGTCGTGAGGGCGGGACCGGCATCCAGCCAAGCGGAGGCGGGCAACGTCAAGATCGTCCGGGGACCATGGAACGAGGCTTTCTTGAGCGAACTGGAGAATTTCCCCGGCAAGGGCCATGACGATCAAGTGGACGGGTTTACGGGTGCCATCAATGCCCTGACAGCCAAGCGCAAGATTTTGTTTGCCTAAAGTCCCTTATTTCGCCACGGCTCAAAAAAGAATGTTTGACAAAATCAAACGGGCCGGAAAGGCGTTTCTCGATGAACTGGTAGGGACCGGCTACATCCCGATCAGTCACGCACAGGGGCAGGTTGTCCCAATCGAGAGCCTGTTTGGTGGCGCTCCCATCCAGAAGATGGCGGTCTGGGAGCAGTACATGCAGGCCGGGACCGGCAAGGTCTGGGCGGCTCACAAGTGCGCGTCCTTGGTCGCCGAGGCCATCGCGTCCACGCCTTGGTCCATCAACCGCATGGGGACATCTGAGCCCTTGAAGGTACCCGGCCTAGATGACCTCATGCAATGGCCAAACCCACACGAGACATGGCGGGACCACATCTACCGGACCTCCATGCACCTGTCGTTGACCGGCATGGCATTTTGGTACAAGAGCGAGGCGAACCTTAAAGGCGACAAACCACGGGAACTCTATTGCCTGAATCCGAAGAGGGTTCGGATCATCCCACACATCCAGCTTGGGATCGCGGGCTACATCTACACAGTTAATGGAACGCAAATCCCCATCGACGTCGATGAAATGCTGATGTTCCGCAGGCCGAACCCGAACCATGACCTATTCGGCCTTGGCGACATTGAGGCGGGGGTAGGCCTTTACGAGGAGGCGATCAACCGTTCGATGCAGCAAGAGGCGTTCTACGCAAACGGGGCGCATCCCAGCGCCATCATGATCAACGAGGACGCCGGGTTCCACGATCAGCAAGAGGCTTTCGAGGACGCCAAACGGAAGTGGCAACGCGAGTACGGGGGGAAGAAAAACAACGGTAAACTGGCGTGGATTTCTGGGAAATGGAAATACCAGCAAGTTTCCTTCACGAACCGGGACCTTCAGGAATTGGAACGTTCCAAGGCTACGATTGAATATATTTGTCTGAATCAAGGGGTGCCCCTGAGCGTGATCGGCATCAAGGACGCGGCGAATTACGCGACAGCCGAAATCGACGAGATGCGGTTCAAGCGGTACACGATACTTCCCGCCGTCAAGCGCATCGAGGACACGATCCAGACCGACCTGATCGTCGGCTACAACCCCAAGGCGCAACTAGTTTACGACGTTAAAGGGCTGGTCTCGATTGGCCAGACCTTGACCGACTTGGGTCCCCTGTTTGACCGGGGAGGGATCACGATTAACGAGATGCGAAAAACGGCTGGCCTACCGCCTGACCCCAGCAACCCAACGTGGAACCAAACTTTCATCAAGTCGGACTACGTGCCCACAGAACTGGCGGGCATGATGCCCCCGGCTGGCGCG
>CAITMP010000259.1 GCA_903893525.1 uncultured Acidobacteriia bacterium
CGGCGGCGATGCCATCGTTCGCCGCGTCGGGTGCGGCCAAGCCCAACATCGTATACATCATGGCGGACGATTTGGGGTACGCAGACCTCTCCTGCTACGGCAGGACCGACTACCGAACCCCAAACATCGACCGTCTAGCCGCGGGTGGCATGCGGTTCCTTCAGGCCTATGCCAATTCGGCTGTCTGTTCGGCGACGCGGACGGCGCTCATTACGGGCCGGTACCAATACCGTTTACCAGTCGGGTTGGAGGAACCCATCAGCGAAAACAGCAAGCCCAACCAAGGTCTGCCGCCATCGCATCCGACGCTGCCGTCCTTGCTCAAGAAGGCCGGGTATGGCACCGCGCTGGTGGGCAAATGGCACTTGGGGGAGTTGCCGACGTACGGCCCCCTGCAAAGCGGCTACGACCAATTCTGGGGCTTCCGCGGGCCTGCGGTGGATTATTTCACCCACGCGGGTGCAACTTGGGAGACGGACCTGTGGGAAAACGACCGCAAGATTGAACAGCCCGGCTATATGACAACGCTGCTGGGCGACCAAGCGGTTTCGATGATCGACGGCTACGCGAAGGCGAAGCGTCCGTTCTTCCTAAGTGTGCATTTCAGCGCTCCGCACTGGCCCTGGGAGGGTCCGAAGGACGAGACGGAATCGAAACGGATCACCGCGTTGAAGGGCAACATGAACAAGTACGACGCGGGAACCCAGAAGAGTTACGCGGCGATGGTGGCGGCCTTGGATGTCCAGGTAGGGCGGATCGTGAAGGCTGTCGATTCCCACGGAATGGCCGGGAATACGGTCATCGTGTTCACCAGCGACAACGGCGGCGAGCGGTTCAGCAACACTTTCCCGTTTACCGGGCGGAAGACGGAGTTGCTGGAGGGCGGGCTGCGGATTCCGGCGATCGTCCGTTGGCCCGGGCGGGTGCGGGTTGGATCAAACACGGAACAGACTGCAATGTCGATGGACTGGATGCCGACGTTCCTGAGCATGGCCGGGGTGGACACCGATCCGGCGTTTCCTTTGGACGGAATGGATTTGGCACCAACTTTGGGCGGGTCGTACCAACCCGTGCCTCGGAAGCTTTTCTGGCGTTACAAGCGCCGTGCCCAGCGGGCGATGCGCGACGGCGACATGAAATGGCTGAAGATCAACGAAAATGAATTCCTGTTCGATCTGGCCGCCGATCCTATGGAGCGCGCGAACTTGAAAGACCGCCAGCCGGAGGTCTTCGCCCGTTTGCGGAAGGAATACGCGGCGTGGGAAGCGACAATGCTGCCGGAGGACCCTGCAACGTACTCAACCTCTTTCGGACCGACGCAGCTTGCCGACCACTTCAACACACCCCCGGCACCCGCTAATACGGCAAATCGACCAGCACCTTCGACCCCTCAACCTTGACCGGGTAAACCGCCACCTTGACCAAGGGGTTGAAGTCGCATTCTCCGGTGATGGAATCGAACTCCCACATGTGGTAAGGGCACGCAATTCTGCCTTTGATCAGCATGCCCTCGCCCAACGGTCCTCCCTGGTGGGGGCAGCGTCCGTCCATGGCCCGCAGTTCGCCGCCGACATTGCAGATCGCGACGAGTTCGTCGCCTTGTTCGACCTCGATCACCTCTCCTACAGGCAGTTCGGCCGTGTCAGCCAGCTTCTTCCAAGGCATTGTTCCATTTTACGGCTGGAGGCGGAATTCGAGGGTGATGTCATCGGGTGAACATCTCCACAAGCGCCGACGAAACCATTTGGACGGTGGTGGGGCCAATCGTGCCAAGCCTATGGATTAACCTCTGTTTGTCGACGGTGCGGAGTTGGTCCAAGGCAATCTGCCCGCGTCGGCCACTGAAGCTGACAGCGACGCGAGTAGGATAGGGTCTTTCCGTCGAAGTAAGCGGAGCGACAATAACGGTCTGGAGGTGTCTATTGGCTTGATCGGGTGAAACGATCAGGCAGGGTCGGGTTTTCCTGATTTCCGAACCAACAACGGGGTCCAGCGACACAAGCCAGACATCGTCGGCTCGGGGCTGCGGAACTACCACTGCCATTCGTCCTCGTCGAACCGGTTGGGTGGTAGTTCCGCAAGGAGGATTTCGTCGTTGGCCGAAGATCCAGCCCGCTCAAAAGCGGCATCCCATCCCTCACGAGGTTTGCGATCCGGGGCAATCACCAAGTTGCCCATCACAACCCGGAGGTCAACCATCCGGCCCAAGCCGCACTCTTCGATGA
>CAITMP010000260.1 GCA_903893525.1 uncultured Acidobacteriia bacterium
ATGCCACCGCAGAAATAGTGCCCGATGCAGGCATTGCCCGGTTCGGGTCCGGCGCTTCCCCAGCCCCAATCCCTGTTGTTAGGCATGCCCCAAAAATTCATGGTCTCCTGGAATGAAGCGGCGTTATCAAATTTGTAATATGCCTGCATGCGGGCTTTGCTCAAGGGCAGGGCGTTGAGGTACATGCGGAACCACGGGTCCATCATTTCGAAATCGCCGCTGGCGAGCATCGGCCAGTAGGATAGCCGTGTGTTCTGGAACCAGTAACTGCCGCTCCAGCAGCGCCAATCCGGATCCCCGTCGGGTGTTTCGCTAGGTGCGCCAGGGGATTTTTCGACGGTGAAGATCGAGCCGTTGAATTTGATGGGTGAAGCGCCGCGTCCAGAGCAGGCATTCATATAGCGCTGCAACACATAGCCATTCGTCACCTCCGAGGGCGGAGCCGATCCGGTATCTCGCTTGGCGACGACTTTTCCATCCACATAGATGATCCATCCGCCGGAGTTGGGCCGGTCGAGCGTCACCGCAACGTGCTGCCACTGGCCGGGTTTCAGGCAATTGTTAGCCAATAAGCTCTCCGGGCCGATAATCAAGCGCAGCGATGATCCGTTGGTATCCAAGAGGAATCCGTCAGCGTGTCCAGGCGTGCATTTGTCGAAGATTCGTCCGCTTTCACCGGGACCAGGCTTGACCCAGGCTTCCATGGTGAGACCTTTCGGCCATGTCCGGTTAGCAGGCGCGATCTCTTGCGGAATCGCCGCTGGCTGAGTCGGCGGCTTGCGGTCTAGCAGTTCCGCCGGGCTCAGCGCCCGGTCATGCATGGCAGCCTCTGCTATTTCGCCGCGGAAGCGGGTTTCACCCTTGGAATCTGCGCCCAGGGTCACGGAAAGCGCATTGACCGGGATCCCTGCACCGGCATCTTCCTCAGCAAATACCCAGCTTCGATTCCAAAATGCTTGCCACCACTTCGATGTCGTTAGGCGCGACTGTTCATCACTCACCTGCAACGCCGCCTTCTCGATCCGCTCGAGGTCTTTCTGCCAGACGTTAGGCGTCTCGGCCCGCTCCGCTAGCACACACACAGACAGTTGGTGCCGTTTGGCGGATTTGATAGATCTTAGGGCTTTGGGGCCATCGGCAACCATGTCAACGCCACGCAAGCTCGCGCCAAACGTGTGGTTGAGCAGCGGATCGGTGAATTGGCCTTTGAGCGCCTCGAGGTGTTGGACTTCCAAGCACACGGGGTAAAGGGATCGCGTGTTGCGGTGATACCAAATCACTTGTGGTTGGGCGGATGTTGCCACCACATCCGGCAACACCGTCAGTTTGTAAGACTGTGCCAGCGGGTTCTTGCCGTCGCCGTAGCCGTACTCCGCCGTCGGATCCAACGGTCGCTCGCGAAGGCGCCACAACTCGACTTCCGCCCGGCAAGTGACCGGCACGGCTGATTCCGCCACAACCCGCACCAGCGGTTGATTGGCATCCAACCACATGGAAATCGTGGAGGGTTGATTTTGGATCTTGGATGATATTCTAATCACTCCGTCGCAGAGTTTTAATTCCTGACGAAAGCCATCCTTGGGTGCCAGTGGCGGATCGAACTTTACGCGGATTCGCCCGATCTTGCACAAACCGGCGTTCTCGTCCCATGCGTCTGTCTTGCTGACGTAGAATACCAGATCACCGTTTGCCTCCACCCACGCATTGATGCCAACATCACCGTTGCCCAAGGGCATTGAGCCATGCGCATTTTCGCTGGGTGTAGTCCATACCACGTTGTATGGGTCAATGGCCGACAACGAATCAATGTCCGGTGCCGCGCTGGTCGAGCCTCGACAACCGAGCATCACCAATACCAGCAGCGGTTTGAAATTCATCGGGCCGCTTCCTTTCTGCTGGCGATCGGCACGTCACAGAACGTGAGCGCGGCGATTCCATTGCTGCCGAGAATCAGATCGTTCTGGTTCCAGTTCATTTCTTTGAGATAGGTGATTTTGGCGGCGGTGGCGGGTGATTTCAGTTGCAGGGTGATCACGTTGCCGTTCACAGAGCCCTTGGCCACCATGTCCTTTTTGCCATCCAGATAGAACTGGCCAGCCAGTGAATCGAGCCAGATGACCGGTTGGTCGAACTCGAGGATGATCGAGTCCTTTGCTGTGCTCGTAAAATACACCTGTTTGAGATTTGGTGCGGTGTAGGGGTCGCGGTCCTTGCGGCCATAGAAATCCCGCTCGATGAGCGGTTGCATCAGCCGGGCAAATTCGGACCAACCGGTGAGTGGATAGTGGCAGCCGCCGGGTGG
>CAITMP010000261.1 GCA_903893525.1 uncultured Acidobacteriia bacterium
CGAGCGCGGCCATGAAGGTTGACGGCGTGTCGAAAACGATTCTTCAGCCGGAGGATTTGTCAAACCACGCTCCGGTGTTGCAGTTGAGCTGGGATCCGAAGAAGGTCGGGATCACGGGGGCCGAGGTGGAGGAGTTGCTGGGGAAGGGAAGTCCGCGTATCCTGGTGGCGGGTTCGAGCGGGAACCGCCGGGATTTGGGTCGGCCGAGCACGTTGCGGATCATGCCCTACATGATGGAGCCGGGGGATGAAAAGGTTGCGTCGGAGGCGATTTACCGGCTGCTTTCGAAACCGCCCAAGTTTGCGGATCCGGTGATCGCACCGGCGGCGGGGGATGTGACGGGGACTTGGGCGGTGGAGTTGACGTACCTTTCGGGCAAGGCCACGCACCAGATGACGTTGGTACAGACGAACGGGAAGGTGTCGGGAACGCACAAGGGCGAGACGACTTCGGGGGCTTTGACGGGAGCGGTGGAGGGGAAAACGCTGACGATGCGTGCATCCCACCGGATCGAGGGAACGTCGCTGTCCTACTCGTTTACGGGCAATGTTGCCGATACGGAGATTCGGGGAACCGTTGGGTTGGCGGAGTATGGCAAGGCGGATTTTGTGGCGCGGAAGGTCTAATCCATGGCTCTGGTGATCGAAGAATCCTGGCTGCCCGCGACCATCACCCACCCTCCAATGTCGGACGAGGAGTTCGCGGAGTTTTGCTCCGAGCATTCCGATTTGTCCTTTGAGATGACCGCCGATGGAGAGATTCTGATCATGCCTCCTCCGTATACGCTTACGGGCGTCCGTTGCAGCGAGATTTCCTATCAATTGGAGTCGTGGAATCGTAGAGGACGCACGGGCGTCTGCGGGGAGGCGACGGGCGGCTTCGTTCTGCCCAGCGGCGCCCGCCGTTCGCCGGACGCAGCGTTGACCTTGGGAACGAGGCTAAAGGGCATCCCGAGGCGTCAACTCGAGCGATTTTGGCATGTATGCCCCAATTTCGTGATCGAGCTCAAGTCGGACCACGACCGGCTGCGCACGGTGCGGGCGAAGATGCGGGAATGGGTTGAGAACGGCGTTGAACTTGGGTGGCTGATCGATCCCGACAGGCGGGCTGTCGAGGTTTTTCGGGCGGACGGCAGTTCCGATGTGTTTGTCGACACGGATCGAATTGTCGGCGAAGGACCGGTGGAGGGCTTTGTGCTGGATTTGAAGGCCGTCTGGGAGCCGCCGTCGATGGTTGAGCACGTGGTTGGTGTCGGCCAGACGGACTAGAATAAGACCATGGCGCTGATGATTGAGGAATCCTGGCTGCCGGCGACGATCACCCACCCGCCGATGTCGGACGCGGAGTTTTCGGAGTTCTGCTCCGAACACCCGGATCTCTTCTTCGAGATGACTGCGGAAGGGGAACTTCTCATCATGCCTCCAACCCATTCGCTCACGGGCGCACGGAATACGAAAATCTGTTCCAGGCTGGACCAATGGGCCGAAGAAGACGGTCGAGGCCTGTGTACCGACGCCGCGGCTGGGTTTCTGTTGCCAAATGGTGCCAGACGCTCCCCGGATGCCGCGTGGACGGACAATGTGCGATTGGCCGCAATGTCTGCGGCGGCACTGGACGGCTACTGGCATCTGTGTCCCAATTTCGTGATTGAATTGCGGTCGGATTCGGATCGGCTCACGACCTTGCGTTCCAAGATGGGGGAGTGGATCGACAATGGGGCCGAACTTGGCTGGTTGATCGATCCGGAACGCAAGGCGGTCGAGATATTTCGGAACGGATGCGAGCCCGAACTTAGGGTCGACATCGAATCGATTGCCGGGGAAGGTCCCGTGGAGGGATTTGTTCTGGATCTGCGGAAAGTCTGGAAGCCGCAATCTTTTTGACATATAATCAAGGCCGTGCGCCCAACCCTGTTCCTGTCGATGGCATTTGCCGCTTCAGCCGCGGCGGCTGATCGGCCAATCTCGTTCCCCAAAGATGTCCAGCCGATCCTCGCGAAGAATTGCTGGAATTGCCATGGCACGTCCGTGCGCCTTTCGAAGCTCAGCCTCGCCTCGCGTGAAGACGCGTTGAAGGGCGGGGAACACGGTGCGGCCATCGTCCCGGGGGCGGCGGCCAAGAGTCGGCTGTACCGTTTGGCAGCGGGTCTGGACAAGCCATCCATGCCTATCGGCGGCAAGCTTTCGGGAGAAGAAACAGAAACATTGCGGCTCTGGATCGACCAGGGTGCCCGTTGGGAGGGGAATGCGCCGGTAGTTTCGACCAAGGCGGATCCTTTGGCCGACGCCCCGATCCGGCCCGAGGAACGCGCCTACTGGGCCTTCCAGATTCCGGTCCGTCCCGCAATACCCGGTGGAAACAAGAATCCGGTCGATGCATTCCTACGGTCCGTGCTGGCCAAAAAGTCAATACGGCATGCTCCCGAAGCCGACCGCGTCACGCTGCTCCGCCGGGCCTATTTCGATCTGATCGGCCTCCCGCCCACGCCCTCCGAAGCCGCGCAGTTTCTCAATGACACCGCGCCCGGTTCATGGGAACGGCTGC
>CAITMP010000262.1 GCA_903893525.1 uncultured Acidobacteriia bacterium
TCGCGCAACGAAAGTTTCGCCCCCGATTTCCCCCATCCTATACGCTAGAGGCATGCCCCTAGTTATCGCGGGCCGCACCTTCCAGTCGCGGCTTCTCATCGGAACAGGCAAGTACCGGAGTTTCCCGGAAATGGCGCGCTGCCACGCAGCCAGCGGTGCCGAGGTCGTTACCCTCGCCGTGCGCCGAGTGAATCTGACCGACCGCACCAAGGAATCCCTGATCGACTACATCGACCGCTCCAAGCTCTTCATCCTGCCCAACACCGCCGGTTGCTACACCGCCGACGACGCCATCCGCACCGCACGCCTCGGCCGCGAAGTCGGCCTTTCCAACTGGGTCAAGCTCGAAGTCATCGGCGATGAAAAGACCCTGTTCCCCGACAACGCCGGACTCCTCGAAGCCACTCGCGTCCTCGCGAAGGAGGGCTTCGTCGTGCTCCCCTACACAACCGACGACATTGTGAATGCCCGCCGCCTGATCGACGCCGGTGCTGCCGCCGTGATGCCTTTGGCGTCACCCATCGGCTCGGGTCTCGGAATCCAGAACTTGACCAACCTGCGGATCATGCGCGAAATGATCACCGAAGTCCCGATGATAGTCGACGCAGGCGTCGGAACGGCCTCGGACGCCGCCATCGCCATGGAGTTGGGTGCCGACGGCATCCTGATGAACACCGCTATCTCCGCTGCGGGCGATTCCGAAAAAATGGCCCTCGCCATGAAGTTGGCCGTCGAAGCCGGTCGTCTGGCCTTCGAGGCGGGACGAATGGAAAAGCGGCTCTATGCCAGCGCCAGCAGCCCGTTGACCGGTGTGATCGGGAGCTAGGTCTTGCCTCGGAGGACCTCAAACCTTGTGGGGCAGCCTTTCCAGGCTGCAACCGGCTTTCGAGCCGGTTTGCGTGCCATCAGGCACGCGGTTTGCCTCCCGTTGTTCGCGGACCTCCTTTCCACCACCCCCGCCCAGTCTCAACTGCCCTACACCACGACCCTCGAACCGGGCCTCAACGACCAGGAGATCCCCGCAAACCGCGGGTCCGCCGCCCTCTGGCAGAGTCTCCTCAAGCTCCGTACCCGCGCCAGTCTCATGATGATCACCGCCCATCCCGACGACGAGGATGGCGGCACGCTCGCCTACGAATCCCGCCACCAAGGCACCCGCGTCTCCCTCCTCACCCTCAACCGCGGAGAGGGCGGTGCCAACGTCATGTCCCGCGGCTATTTCGATGCCCTAGGCCTGGTCCGGACAATGGAACTCCTCGCCGCCGGACGCTACTACGGCGTGGAACAGTATTGGACCAGCGTCATCGATTACGGCTTCTCCAAAACCAAGGCCGAATCCATCGGCAAATGGACCCACGGCCGCGTCCTCTACGACGTTGTCCGCACGGTACGCCAAGTCCGGCCTCTGGTGATCACATCCGTGTTCGTCGGTGGCGATTCCGACGGCCATGGAAACCACCAGACCGCCGGAGCCATGGCGCAGGAAGTCATCCAAGCCGCAGGCGACCCCAACGTCTTCCCCGATCAGATTCAAACCGGCCTCAAGCCATGGTCCCCGCTCAAGGGCTACGCCCGGGTACCCAACCGCCGCACCGCCGCCGCGGCTTTTCCGGTAAACCTCGAAATCCCGACAGGTACCTACGACCCCTTACTCGGCGTTTCCTACCAGCAATTGGCACGCGAGGGCCTTGGATTCCAGAAATCGCAGAATGGCGGCACCTCCATTCCCGCTGCAGGTCCGGCAACCAGCGCCTACCACCGCTTTGTCCCCGCAACTGGTTCAAAAGATGAGGGATTCTTCGACGGTATCGACATCTCTCTCCCCGGAATCGCAGCATATGTGGGCTCTAACCGCCCCGACTTCCTCGTCACCGGCCTAATGGAGATCAATGCCGCCGTCGAGAACGCCACGGCCAAATTCTCCGCAACCAAGCCCGAAGCCACAGCTCCGGACCTCGCCACAGGCATGAACCGGACCATCGCGCTCATGCAAGCCGTGGAATCCAGCGCTTTGGACGCGACGTCGAAATTCAACATCCGCCACGAATTGGAAATCAAGCGGGTCCAGTTCAACAACGCCTTGGCTGAGGCCCTCGGCTTGTCGATTTCCGCCAGTGTTGCCGCCGCCGTCGAGTCTTCGTCCCCCTTTGCCCAGGAGCCCGAAACCTTCCGCGCCGCAATTCCCGGCCAGCAATTTGCCGTCAAGGTCCATGTCGCCAACCAGGGAACTTCTCCGGTATCCTTGGTTTCCACGCAGCTGCTAACTGCTGGACAGAAAACTTCCTGGCGTATAAAGCCAGTACAACCCACCGCCGCCGCACCTCTGTCATCCGGAAAGGCCCTCGACCATCGTTTTGACGTCACGGTTCCCGAAACGGCCACCTCCACCCGCCCCTATTTCACCCGACCGGACATCGAGCAGTCGTACTACGACATACCCGCGGACGCCGGAACCGACATCAACGGACGTCCGCTCGCCCCATACCCTCTCGCCGCTTGGGCCGATTTCACGTTCCAGGGCGCGCCAATTCGGATCGGCCACGTGGTGCAAACAATCAAGCGGGTCACCGGCCCCGGAACCGTTCAGGAGCCACTCGTCGTCGCCCCGGCGCTGAGCGTGGCAATCCAGCCCCGGATGGGGATCGTCCCACTCGGCTCGAAGACTTTTGACGTCGCAGCCGTTGTTCGCAGTAGCGTTCAAGGTACCGTCAAAGGCACCCTGCACCTCGATCTGCCCGCAGGTTGGACGTCGAAACCTTTGTCCGTCCCCTTTTCCACAACAAACGATGGACAGGAAGTCGCCGCCACCTTCAGCGTCACACCGGCCAGCCTCGGCGAAAAGCCATACAAGATCCAAGCTGTCGCCGAGTCTGGTGGCAGAAGGTACACCGAAGGCTTCGAAACCACCGGCTACCCCGGCCTCCGCCCCTATTTCCTTTACACTCCATCCGAATACAAGGTCTCCGGCGTGGATGTCAAGACGGCCCCGGGCCTCCGCATCGCCTACATCATGGGCACCGGCGACGACGTGCCTGCCTCCATGGAGCACCTCGGGATCAAGGCCACCCAGCTCGGTCCTTCCGAAGTTGCATCCGCCGATCTGGCGAAATTCGATGCCATCGTGCTTGGCATCCGAGCCTATGCCGCGCGTGGGGAGCTGAAGACCCACAACACCCGCCTTCTGGATTACGTGAGGAACGGCGGCGTGCTCATTGTCCAATACAACACCCCGGAGTTTGACCACAACTTCGGCCCCTACCCCTACGTCATGGGCAACAACCCCGAAGAGGTCACCGACGAAGCTTCCAAGATCTCGGTCCTCGTACCCGACAACCCCCTCTTCCAGTGGCCCAACAAAATCACCGGGAAGGATTTCGAAGGATGGGTGGAGGAGCGCGGCTCCAAATGGATGCAAACCTGGGACCCCCGCTATCAGGCACTTCTCGAAACCCACGACGCCGACCAACCCCCGCAAAAGGGCGGCCTTCTCTACGCCAAATACGGCAAGGGCGTCTATATTTACAACGCCTACGCGTTCTACCGCCAGCTTCCCGAAGGCGTGCCTGGAGCCTACCGGATCTTCGCCAACCTCCTCAGCCTGCCGAAGAACCCCGCGCGCTAACATTTTCCTGTGGAAAGTTCTCTCACCCGTCGCCATTTCGTAGCCGCTGCCGCAGCCACCTTCGCTTTGGATCGGAACCTCTCCGCAGACCCGCCAAAGTCGAAGATGGGCATGGCGACCACCTGCTACATGAACTACGCCAAGCTCACCGAGCCGCTTGGATTCCTCGACCACTGCCACGCCCTCGGTGCCGCCGGGGTTCAAATGCATCTGCCGCCGGACATGGAAACCGCGCGCAAGGTCCGGGCCAAGGCCGACCAGCTTGGCATGTACGTCGAAGGCATGGTGCCGATGCCGAAATCTACGGACACCGCGCCCTTCGAGACCGCACTCCAAGTTGCCAGGGAAGCAGGTGCCGTGGCTGTTCGCACCGGCACCAGCGGGGGCCGCCGCTACGAAAAATGGACTGTGCTCGCCGACTGGAAGGCGTTCGTCACCGAAAGCACTGCCGCCGTGAAGGCCGTCGCCGGGATCGCGGACAAGCTCAAAATTCCGGTCGGCATGGAAAACCACAAGGACTGGACGATCGCCGAGCAGGTCGGCCTGATGAAACAGTTCGGCGGTGAGTACTTTGGATCCCTGCTCGATTTCGGGAACAACATCGCGCTTCTCGACACACCCGAAGCCGTCCTCGACCTCGCTCCCTACGCCAAGATGTGCCACGTCAAGGATATGGCCGTCGAGCCGTGGGCCAAAGGCTTCCTGCTTTCCGAAGTGCCGCTCGGCGACGGTATTTTGGACTTGAAGAAATTCATTTCCACCATCCGCACGGCCAATCCCAAGGTCCGGTTCTCCCTCGAAATGATCACCCGCGACCCGTTGGAGGTGCCCTGCATCGAGGATAGCTACTGGATTACCTTCCCCGACCGCAACGGCCGCTTCCTGTCCCGCACCTTGGCGATGGTCGCCAAGGAATCCCGCCACCTGCAACCCTTGCCCCGCTTCAGCCGCCTCCGCAAGGATGCGCAAGTGCGCGCCGAAGAGGAAAACATCAAGATCTGCCTGAACTACGGGCGCGAATCGCTGGGTTTGTAGGCCACCCATGCCCTTCAGAATCGTGGAGTCCGAGGCACGCAGCATCCTCAGCCCGGTCTCCGGGTTCATCCTGGAGGCCGGTTTCACCCATTCGCTCACCCCTGCCCGAAACTGCACTTTCGGCTGCACATACTGCTACGTCCCGACCATGCGGTTCCAAGGTGGCCTGAAACCCGAGGACTGGACCCACTGGGGCCAATTCACCACACTCAAGCGCAACGCCGCCGACTTGCTCGCGAAATCCCTCCGGCCGACCCAGCGAATCTACTGCTCACCACTCACGGACCCCTACCAGCCCGCCGAGGCCGAGGCCATCCTGATGCCGGGCATCCTGCGCGCGGTCATCGCCAGCCCCCCGGCCGTTTTCACCATCCAAACACGCGGTCCACTGATTCTAAGGGACTTGGACCTGCTATTGGAGCTCTCTTCCCGCACCTGCCTCCGCGTCGGATTCTCCCTCACCACCAACCGCGACGACATCCGCAGGATCTTCGAACCCCACTGCGCCACAATTGAGGAGCGTTGGCGAACCGTGGCAACTCTCCGGGACGCGGGAATCGATGTCTCCGCCACCCTTGCGCCACTCCTGCCCTGTGATCCGGAACCGTTGATCGACGACGCCCTCCGGTTTTCCGACGGGCCGATCGTCGCCGATCCATTCCACGTCCGCGCCGTGAAACGATCCGGAGCCACCACCCGCGAGCCCGCCGCCGCAATCTGCCGTCACTATGGCTGGGAACAATGGCTCGATCCGACATTTCACCAACAGACACTCGAAACCATGCGTTTGAGGGCAACAGCGGCTGGCCGCGTCTTCGGATGGGGTCCGAGCGGCTTCGGGTTCCTGTCCCGGCGGGGAACGATATTCGCTGAAAATCAGCCGGGAACTAGCCTCGAACATGCGGAGTCTGATAAATTGGGGGCAGTTCTACCGTGACCGGAACGTCGTACCTCAACCTAACCGCGTGCCTTACCCCGGAGCAGGAAGCTGCGCTGGCGGACCAACGACTGATCGCGGGCCTGCAAGCCAACGACCAGGACGCCTATGAGACCTTGATCCGGCGCTTCCAAGCCCCGGTTTACAACTTGGCGTGGCGGTTGTTGAACGATCCGTCCGATGCCGCCGATGTCGTCCAAGAGGTCTTCCTGAAGATCTTCCGCAACGTGGAGAACTTCCGCGGCGAGAGCAGTTTGCGGACGTGGGTCTATCGGATCGCCGTAAACGAATCGCATAACCGGAGGCGGTGGCTCTTTCGCCACAGACGGGGTGAAACCGGTTTGGAGGAGACCTTCGAGGATTCCGAGGTGCGTGAGCGTCAGCTGGTGGACTCCGGCGAGACCCCCTTCGATTTCACGATGAACCGCGAGGCCCAACTGCTCTTGGAAGAGGGCTTGGCGGCAGTGAGTCCTGTTTTCCGCGCTGCAGTTGTCTTGCGGGAAGTGGACGGGCTCAGC
The DNA here is from genome assembly GCA_903893525.1 of uncultured Acidobacteriia bacterium. Classification (GTDB taxonomy): domain Bacteria; phylum Acidobacteriota; class Terriglobia; order Bryobacterales; family Bryobacteraceae; genus BOG-234. Next base: position 6,113 of record CAITMP010000262.1, read on the forward strand.
TACGACGAGATTGCGGAGATCCTGGAGGTGTCCATCGGCACCGTGAAATCCAGAATCATGCGCGGACGCGAGGCATTGCGAAAGTACCTGGCCAACCGGCTGGAACCGCAAGCCTCGTTGCAATGGGTACCAAGAGTATGAGGGATGTTCAAGTGATGCAGCAACCAAGTTGTGCCACAATCCGCGAGTCCATGTGGGACTACATTTCGGGGAGCCTAACCGGGGCTGATCGAAACGTTGTGGATTCCCATTTGAACTGTTGCCGGGAATGCCAAAGCTACCGGACCGACGTGCAGTCCCTTCGGGCCGGCCTGCGGCATTTGCCAAGCCGCCGGGTTCCCCAGACCGTACAGAGCCGGCTGTTTGGGTTGGCGCGGCGCGAACACTCGCGCCAGCTGGCCAAGCAGGATTTTTCAACTTGGCGTGTTAGCACCGAAACGCGCATCCGACGCTTCTTCGACAATTTGCTGAAGCCCTTCGCCGTCCCAGCGGCCGGGGGCATCCTGACCTCGTTCCTTTGCTTCGGCGTCATCGTAAACACCCTGCACCTCCCGCCCGAATGGGACGAGGAAATGCCGGTCGGATACTCGACCGAAGTCATGATCGACGAATTGACGCCGTTCTCCTTCAAGGGCCGCGACGTCATGGTCAAATTGACCGTCGATGCTGGTGGTCGCGTCACCAACTACGAGCCTCAGGAAATCAATCCGACGCCGGAAGAGCTTCGCGAAATCAGCAATCTGGTCCTCTACAGCACCTTCACACCCGCCACCCGGCTGGGTCGACCCGTCGCCAGCAAGCGCCTGTTCTCCATCCGCCACCTGAGAGAGAAGAGCTAACCGGACATTGTCAAGACAGAAGCTCGGCCAGCATTTTCTGGCAAGCCCCAAAGCACTCGAACGCATCGCAAAAGCAGGGTGCGTCAACCCACTATTTCCCGATGAACCGTGCGACCTGACCATCGAGATCGGACCCGGCAAAGGTGCGCTGACCGAACGCCTCCTCCAATACAGCAAGCGGGTCGTCGTCATCGAACTGGACCCCGCGCTCGCCGAGCAACTCCGTATCCGGTGGCGATGGGAACCCAAGCTGGAAGTGGTGGAGGGGGATGCCCTGAACGTCGATTGGACCACTTGGGGCGAAGGGAATCTGGTCGGCAACCTCCCTTACTACGCCTCCACGGCCATCATCTCGAAATTCCTGCGCAATCCCGGACCTTTGCGCCAAGCGGTTTTCCTGATCCAGCGCGAGGTCGCCGAACGAATCACCGCTACACCGGGTACCCGCGATTTCGGCTATTTCTCGGTCGAATGCCAGCTCCTAGCCAAAACCGCACGTCTGTTCCAAGTACCGCCCGGAGCCTTCAGACCGCCACCTATGGTGGATTCCACTGTCATCCGCCTCACCCCGCACCTGCCTCCGGCAGACTTGGACGTCGCGGCATTCCTCGACTTTGCCTCCGGCTGCTTCCGCCAGAAGCGAAAAACTCTACGCAACAACCTCTCGGGCACCAATACTCCACAGGAACTGGAGGCCGTTGCTGAATTTATGGGCCAACGTGCGGAGCAATTGACGGTGGCCCAGTTCCTGCAGTTGTATAGCGGGCTTCACCCTCAAGATTCATCGACCGCCGAACCCGCCACGCCAGAACCATCAGCCCACAGCTGAACAACATCACCGTCCGCGGCTCCGGTGCCTCCGCTTGCTCGGAGGAAACCTGCTGCGTGCTGCCCGGCACAAACTGGGTTACTCCCACCAGCAACTGGGGATTCCAAGTGGGGATATTCAGCGTGTTGCCTGTGGAGAGAAAGTTGTTCGGCGAGTTGCCAAACGACGGCAGACCGGGATCGAACAAGCTGCTGCCGATATTGAAATACTGGTAAACCGACGGCGTCAGGGAGCCAAAACTCAACTGGTTTGCATTTGCATCCACCACCAGCGAAGCATTGGGCTGTCCAATCGAGTTTGCCAGTCCCGCCACCGAACACAACAGAAACAAGAGGCAAAGGGACCAAGCACGGGTCCGGTGCGCAAATTGAATAGTCTGGCGGAGATGCGTCAATAGTCCCACTTTTCCTCCTGGCTGCCGGGCACTGCACTCCCGCCAACCATCCCTAATTTGCATCATAGGGAAGTCTTCGGGAACCGCACAATACCTCTTGGTTCTTATCGGGGATACCCGCCGTCGCCGAAGGCGTGCCCGGCGGGCGTTTACAATAGCAATTCGACATGGCGTCAGCAAAATTATCCGTCCTAATCCCCGTCTACAACGAGGAGCAGTACATTCGCGAAGTTCTTGGCCGTGTCCTCAACGCGCCCTTGCCCGATGGAATGACCCGCGAAATCGTCGTCGTGGACGATTGCTCTAAAGATGGATCGGCAGAATTGGTCGAAGACTTTAGTGCCGAGCACCCGGAAATTTTCATCCGTCTCATCCGCCAGCCGAAAAACCAGGGCAAGGGTGCCGCAATCCGCACCGCCATCGCCAACGTCGCCGCTGATAGCGACTATTGCCTCATCCAGGACGCCGATCTCGAATACGACCCTGCCGAATACCGCAAACTGCTCGCCCCCTTGCTCGAAGGCAAGGCCGACGCCGTTTTCGGCTCCCGATTCCTAGCCTCGGAGGAGCGCCGCGTCCTCTACTATTGGCACTCCCTCGCCAACCATGCGCTCACCACCCTCTGCAACATCGCCGCCGACCTCAATCTGACCGACATGGAGACCTGCTACAAGGTCTTCCGCACGACCCTCGCCAAGTCCATCCCGATTGAGAACGACCGCTTTGGCATCGAGCCCGAAATCACCATCAAGCTTGCCCGCCGCAAGGCCCGCATCTACGAAACCGCCATCAGCTACCACGGCCGCACCTATGAGGAAGGCAAAAAGATCGGCTTGAAGGACGCCTTCGAAGCCGTCTATGCCATCGGTCGAGCCCGGTTCAGCGGCCAACTCTACACCGACGGTGGCCCGGCAGCGCTCGACGCCATGGCCGCAGCACCCAAATTCAACGCTTGGATGGCGGAAACCATCTCCCCGTGGGTTGGGCAGCGCGTTTTGGAAATCGGAGCCGGTACCGGCAACATGGCCAAGCACCTCTGCCCCGGTCGCAAGCGCTATGTCGCGACGGACTTGGAGCGCGAGCATCTCGAGCAGCTCCGGATCCGTTTCCGCAACCGGCCGGCCGTGGAAGTACAGCACCTGGACGCCGAAAATGCCGAGGATTTCCGCCCTTTCGAAGGCCAACTCGACACTGTTGTCTGTTTGAACGTCCTCGAACACATCAAGGACGACGCCGGTACGCTGGAGCGCATCCGCACCTTGCTAGCCCCGGGCGGATACCTGCTGCTGCTGGTGCCGAACGGACCCGCAGCCTACGGGAGTCTTGACAAGGCCGTCGGCCACTACCGCCGCTACGTGCCCGCAGGTCTGAAAACGCTGATGGAAGCCGCTGGCTACGACGTGGAAACGATCCTCAACTTCAATCGCGTCTCCATGCCCGGTTGGAGGATCGTGGGCCAAGTCCTGAAATCGAAAAGCCTCACGCCCAACGGCATGCGGGTTTTCGACAAATTCGTCTGGCTCTGGCGCAGCATTGATGCCAAGCTTCCATGGGAGCCCACATCGATCATCGCCATCGCCCGCCGCAAGGAAGACCCGGCTGGCAAATAGCCCGTAGCCCCCGACGGGCTAAAATCAAGCGAGGCATTTCCATAATGAAGAAAACACTCGCACTCGCCATTTTCGTGCTTGCCGGCACCTTCGCCCTGCAAGCGCAAAGCACCACAGCCCACATCGCCGAGGCCAAAACCATCTGGACCGGTGCCAAAGGCAACCTCCAGAAGCTCGCCGAAGCCATGCCGGAGGAAAGCTACGGCTTCAAGCCCACCGCCGACATCCGTAGTTTTGGTGAATTGATCGCCCACATCGCCGATGCCCAGGGCCTTTTCTGCTCCATGGCCGCCGGCAAGCCAAAGCCCGAAAGCGTCGCCAAAAAGACGGCCAAGGCCGATCTCGTGGCCGCCATGAAGGACTCCATCGCTCTGTGCGACGCCGCCTTCGACTCCGTCACCGAAGCCAACGCATTCGAAACCGTCGGCCAAGGCCGCCAGCAGCGCTCACGCTTGGCCGCTCTGGAATACAATACGGTGCACTCCAGCGAAGAATATGGCTACACCGCCGTGTACCTGCGCCTGAAGGGCGTTGTGCCGCCGTCCAGCGCTCCCCGCGGTCCCGGCCGCTAGCTCCCGTATCCGGAATATGGCGTGGGAGGGCTCAAAGCCCGCTCACGCCCGTCCGGCGAAGCTCCGTGTTTCCGTGGCGACTTTGATCTTCTCGCCTTCCTTGATGAACAACGGCACGCGAAGCTCCAAACCGGTCTCCAAACGAGCCATTTTCGTTGCGCCGCCACTGGAGGTATCGCCCTTCGAGCCCAGTTCCGCGAATTCCACCACCAATTCCACGTGGATCGGCAGTTCCAGCCCGATCGGGTTCCCGTTGAACTTTTGCAGCTCGATGACGGTCCCGTCCACTAGAAGATCCAGCGCGCTCCCCAGCATGTTCTCGGTGAGCGTGAGCGTTTCAAAGCTCTCCTGGTCGAGGAAATACGAGCCCTCCGAATCGCTGTAGAGATACGAGGCCTGGACAACCGTCAGATCCGGTTCCTTGAACTTGTCGCCCGCCTTGAAGGTCTTTTCAAACACGGCGCTGGTGAGCAGATTGCGCAGTTTCAACCGGACCAGGGTCTGCCCGCCGCGCGCCGTCGGCGAACTCACCTCCGCTTCCAAACAAGAAAACGGAACGTTTTCGTGTTCAATCAGCGTCCTGCGCTTCACATTGATTGCATCGATAAGTACGGCCATGAACTCTTGCCATCATACCGCCCCGCGCCCGATTTGAGATAATCATGCCCGAGGTCCATTGATGAAGATTTCCAGACGGCACGCGGTTTTGGGCTCCCTTGCGGGACTCCAACCCCTTGCCGGCCAATCCACACGGGCTGTTTTTCAGATTGAACGCTGGGGCCTTTTTGAACAAGCGTTGTCGGCCTCGGCTCCCGGCAACCCGTTCGACATCCCGTTCACCATCCAGTTCCGGCACGGCAACCGCACCGTCGATACCAACGGCTTTTACGACGGTGCCGACACCTTCCGCTTCCGTTTCTCCCCAGACGCGGACGGCGAATGGAGCTGGACCACGCGCTCCACACTGAAAGACCTCGACAACCAGACCGGCCGTTTCATCTGCGCGCCGCCCACCGGAAACAACCACGGACCCGTCATCGTCCGCAACACCTCCCATTTCGCCTACGCCGATGGCACCAAGTATTTCCCCTTCGGCACCACCTGTTACGCTTGGAACCATCAGTTGGACGCACTGGAGGAGCAGACTCTGGCCACCCTCCGCACCTCTGGATTCAACAAGATGCGCATGTGCGTCTTCCCCAAGTGGTACACCTACAACCACGGCGAACCACCCCGGCACCCCTTCGAAAAGAACGCCAAATCTGAAAACGACTACACCCGCTTCAACCCCGCCTTCTTCCAGCATCTGGAAACCCGCGTCGGCCAGCTCCGCGATCTCGGCATCGAAGCCGACCTGATCCTTTTCCACCCCTACGACAACTGGGGCTACCAGAAAATGGCTCCCGAGGTTGACGACCGCTACCTGCGCTACATCACCGCCCGCCTCTCGGCCTACCGCAACGTCTGGTGGTCCATGGCCAACGAGTGGGACCTGATGAAGTTCAAAACCTTGGCCGATTTCGACCGCTACTTCCGCATCGTGCAGGAAAACGACCCCTACCAGCGCCTCCGCTCCGTGCACCACAGCAAAGTGATGTACGACCACGGAAAACCCTGGGCCACCCACGCCTCCATTCAGGACGACGATTTCTCCAAGACCCAACTCTGGCTCGACACCTTCCGCAAGCCCGTCATCTACGACGAGTGCAAGTACGAAGGCAACATCCCCCAACGTTGGGGCAATATTTCCGCCGAGGAAATGACGCGCCGCTTCTGGCTCGCCGTCACAGCCGGAGCCTATGCCGGACATGGCGAAACCTACCTCAATACCGAGGGCTGGAACAACGAGGGGGTCCTCTGGTGGTCCAAAGGCGGCACCCTGCGCGGCCAAAGCGCCCCGAGGATGGCATTCCTCCGCAAGATTCTGGAGGATGGGCCTGTCGGCGGCCTGACCCCCTTGCCCAACCCGTACTACCCCGGTGCCGCCAAGACAGGCGAGTACTACCTGTTTTATCTGGACTACCACCAACCCGTGGAGTCCGACTTCGTCCTGCCAGAAAACGGCAAGTTCCAAGCCAACATCATCGACCCGTGGAAGATGGCAGTCACGCCAGTTGCGGGAACGTTCACCGGAAAGACAAAATTGAAGTTGCCCGGAGCGCCCTACATGGCCGTCCGGTTCAAGAGGATTCCATGAAGATCTCCACCAAATCCGCCCCGTGGCTCTGTTCCGCCTTGTTGCTCGCCGGAGCCAGCCGCCCTGCCGACATCGCCTTTCGCACCCACATGATCGACCCCGGCTTCAGCGAAACGCTGGCAGTGGCGGATCTGAACAACGACGGCAAGCCCGATCTCGTCTCCAGCGAATTCTGGTACGAGGCCCCCAACTGGGCCAAGCACCCCCTCCGCGAGATCGAATTCGCCAGCAATTACGTCGACAACTTCAGCGACCTAACGCTTGATGTCGACGGCGACGGCTACATCGACATCGTCCAGTTTGGATACTTTTCCAAGCGCATCGTGTGGCTGAAAAATCCGGGTAAAAAAGGAGCTAAGTGGGAGGAGCACGAGATCGACTCGAGCGGCCCCACCGAATTCGCCTTCCTCGTCGATCTCAACAACGACGGAAAAGCGCTCGAACTCCTCCCTGAAATCGACCGCAAGGATGTCCCCATGGCGTGGTTCGAGCTCAAGGGCGGCAAGTTCGTCAAGCACGTGGTGGCCAAGGGCGGGTACGGGCATGGCATCGGCGTCGGCGACGTCAACGGCGACGGCCGCAACGACATCCTGACCCCCATGGGCTGGCTCGAAGCCCCCGCCGACCTCAATTCGACCGCCGAATGGACCTTCCACGCCACCGATTGGGCCGCACCTGCCACGCCAGGTGGAAAACCCGCCCAGTACGGTTTCATGTACGTGCTCGATATCAATGGCGACGGCAGGCCGGACATCCTCACCACCGCAGCCCACGACTACGGCGTTTTCTGGTTCGAACAGAAGGCCGACGGCGGCTGGACCAAGCGCGTCATCGACAACACGTGGTCGCAGTCGCACGCCTCCACCTTGGTGGATCTGAACGGCGACGGCAAGCTCGACCTCGTCACCGGCAAGCGCTATATGGCCCACAACGGCAACGACCCAGGCGAGCGGGAACCGGTCGGCATTTACTGGTACGAATACCGGAAGGATGCCAAAGGTGCCATCGAATGGATCCGCCACATCGTCGATTACGGCGGACGCATGGGCGGCGGCATGCAGATCGTGGTGAAGGATTTGGACGGCGACGGCGACTTGGACATCGTAAGCGGTGGCAAAGCCGGCCTCTTCTGGGCCGAAAACCTGACGAAAACCCTGCGCCGCTGACCCCTTTGGCGTTCCTTCCTTGTCGGATGTCGTTCTGGACGCACAATTTCCAGGGGAACCGGGAAAGCCGACACCACGCGGACCGAGCCCTACAACCGCTACTGCCTGTTGCGGTCCGTGGAGGAGAAGTTCGGGATCGGGACGCTGGACCGCAACGACGCCTGCGCGGCCTTATTGGTTCATCGTGTGACGGCGGCGGGCGGCCGCAAGTAGGCCGACTCCGCAGAGGAGCCAGGTGGTGGGTTCCGGGGTACCCAGGGAGATGTTGTGCATGGCGATGCCGTCTCCCGAGATTTGGAAGTAGGCGATCTCGTTGCTCGACTCGGTGAAACCAGCGAAGTGGCCATTGTCGAGCCCGCCAAAGCCGAAGTTGGGGTCCCAGAAGAGGTCATAGGACTCGATCACATGGCCATCGACGTCCAGTGCGGCGATGGTGGGGTCGTATCCGTTGAAGGTGTACACGCCCGAGGAATGGCCGGAAAAAAATTGGTAGTTCATGAAGCCACCCACGGAGGAGTAAAGGCCTCCCAGGTTGATGGTGAGGGTAGTATTCCCGCTGCCGTCCCCGATCAGCGAAAGACTGCCCCATTCGCCGTTGTCCCCGAAGGTCCAGCCTCCGGAATATGGGAAACACGAGTCCCCGTCCGAGGAAATGCTGAGGCCCGCGTCGATCGCCGTCTGCGGTCCGGAGGTGCAGCCGCTGTATCCCACTCCGGGATCGAAGGTGAGCGTGGTGGCAGGCACGGGTTGTTCGAAGATCACGGCCGCCGGTGCCAAGAGGGGCAGGGAGGCAACCGCGAGGAACGCCAAGGCGAGCGTGCCTGGCGCACGGGATAGCGTGGAAGGGTTTGTCATGGTGTGATTTGAGGATGGATGTGAGCTTTCGTTCTAGAGAACGGATGGAGCGGTGCGGATTGCTCAGCTATTTCGCGCCGTCGGCAAGAATACGTTGGAGGCTGAACCGCAACGACGCCTGTGCGCGGCCTTATTGGTTCATCGTTTGATGGCGGCGGGCGGCCCGCAAGTAAACCAGCGTGGGGCAGCATTCTTGCCTGTGGACGCCTTTCAGGCGGCCATAACCGCGCATCGAATACCATGAACTCCGTGCGCCGAGCCCGGTTTTCAACAGTCGCCAACTTCCTGCTGCACGGCCTGATCGTGGCCACCTGGGTGTCGCGGATTCCGGCGATCCAGAACCGCACCGGTCTCAATCCGGCGCAGTTCGGCTTGGCGCTGCTAGGCGCGGCGCTGGGTTCCGTACTGGCGATTCCGGTCTGCGGGTTTCTGGTGACCAAGTTCGGCAGCTCCCGCATCACGCTGGCCACAGCAATCGGCTTCTGCCTCACGCTGGTGCCGTTGGCGACCACCACCGGCATGGTCTCGCTGGCACCGGCTTTGTTCGCTTTCGGTGCCATGGCGGGCATGATGGACGTCGCCATGAACGTTCAGGCCGTCGAGGTGGAAAAGGCGCTGGGGAAACCCACCATGTCGCGCTTCCACGCGATGTGGAGCCTGGGCGGCATGGCTGGCGCAGCCCTGGGCGGATTCGTAGCGGCCCGCGCGGTCTCCCCGCTGTGGCATTTCGCGGTGGCCGGTGCGTTGTTGATGGCGGCGGGAATCGCGCTGGCACCCGGTATGATCGACACCCATGGAGGCATCGCGCAGGAAGGCCACCGGCTCCCGTTCCGCCAAATTCCCCCCAGCCTGCTTGCCATCTGCGCCATCGCCTTCTGCCTGCTGGTATGCGAGGGAGCCATGGCCGATTGGGTCGCGATCTACATGCGCGACACGCTCAGGGCGGGACCGGGGATGGCGGCATCGGGCTACACCGTCTTCTCCGCCGCCATGTGCACGTTCCGGCTGGTGGGGGACTCCATCACGCAACGTCTGGGACCGGTCCGCACCGTTCGCTACGCTAGCCTCCTGGCGGCTGCCGGGGTGGGGTTGGCGATTTCGGCGCAGTCGGTCTGGTGGGCACTGCCGGGTTTTGCGGCAACGGGTGCCGGATTCTCCGTCATCGTGCCGCTGGCGTACGGAGCGGGAGGGCGCGTTCCCGGCGTCAGTGCCGGAGCGGGCGTCGCGACCGTCACCGGAATCGGGTATGTCGGCTTCCTGCTGGGCCCGCCACTGATCGGATTCACGGCCCAGGCGCTCTCCATGCGCGCGGGCCTCGGGATAATCGCGCTCTTCAGCCTAGTGGCGACGGCACTGGCGGGCTTTGTAGCACCGAACCGGAATCCATCGCGTTGAACCCATACAATTGGAATCGAGGCTACCGATGAAACGCCAATACGATGTGGTCGTGGAACGGGACGAGCAAGGTTATTACGTGGCAACCGTGCCGCAACTCCCCGGCTGCCACACCCAA
>CAITMP010000263.1 GCA_903893525.1 uncultured Acidobacteriia bacterium
CCGTGCGGGCTTTATCGTTCTTCAGATTACGAACATTGGGATCCGGATGACCGCTCACCACGATTTGCGCCATATGGACCTGCGGCTCCGGTAAGTTGAAGCTGCCACGGTTGGCGTTGTAGAAGCCGGCGACATCGGCGTCGGAAATATTAATCTTCGAGGTAATTTCTTTGTTGAACAGCTTCTTGACGCTCTCGTCCTTGCGGACGCGGGCCTTCAACTCGTCAATTTTCAGACCCCACTGGTCGAGCTGTTTTTGGAACTCCTCCTTGGTGTAGGGGGCCTTGAGCTCATTGAGGCGTGCGTCGACGTCCGCGTCGGTCGCCACCAAGCCAGCTTTTTCGGCGCGCTGGAGCAGAATTTCGTTGTCGATGAGGGACCGCAGCACCTCCAGTCGGCGCAATTGGACTTGGTCGGCACTTTCGCCGTCATTTTGGCCGGCGGGAAATTGGGACTTGTAGGTCCGGTCCACTTCGGAGTAATAGACCGGTCGTCCGTTCACTGTGGCTGCGACGTCGGGGGACGCGGAGTCACCGCAACCAGCCAAAATCGCCATGGTGGCAACTGTTGCGGACATGGCCGCCCAACGCAAATAGTTCATCGTTCTAGTCTTCAAAGGTGATCCTTCATTATAATGGCCATACGACATGAAAGTTGGAATCATTGGAACGGGAGCTATCTCCCACAAGCACGCGCTGGCGTACAAGAACATCGGATTCGAGATTGTAGCCTGCACGGACATCAATCCGGCCAACGGCGAAGCGTTCGCGGCGAAGTACGGCGGCGTGTTTTTGGCCACCTACGAGGACCTGTGCAGGTACCCGGCGGTCGAGTACGTGGACGTGTGCACGTTCCCGGATTTCCGCATGCAGCCGATCCGGATCTGCGCCGAAACCGGCAAGCATGTGCAGGTGCAGAAGCCGATTTCAACGAATTTGGCGACAGCACGCGAGATGGTGGAAACGGCCCGCGCAGCCGGGATCACGCTGGGCGTGGTCAGCCAGCACCGGTTCGACGATTCGACGATGTTCCTGAAGCGCGCGATCGACGCTGGGCGGCTGGGCAAGCTGATCCAGGCGGATGCGTACGTGAAATGGTTCCGGTCGGCCGAGTACTACGGGCGTCCGATCAAGGGTAGCTGGGCTGTTGAGGGCGGCGGCGCGCTCATCAACCAGGCGATCCACCAGATTGACGTGCTGCGCTGGCTCGCCGGGCCGGTGAAGTCGCTTTCGGCGATGTGGCAGCTGGGCGCGCTGCACAAGATCGAGTCCGAGGACGTGGTGAACGCACTGATGCGGTATGAAAATGGTGCGACGGGGATCATCCAGGCTTCAACGGCGATGTGGCCGGGGTATTCGGAGCGGGTGGAGATCCACGGGACCAAGGGCACTGCGATCCTGACCGGCGACAAGCTGACGCACTGGGATGTGCGGGACGACGAGGGCAATGAGTCCGATCCCGCGCCGGTGGATGCGTCGGTTTCGTCGGGGGCTTCAGACCCGATGGCGATTTCCCTGGAGCCGTTCGAACGGCAGTTTCTGGATTTCGCGGATGCGATCCGGAACAAGCGGAAGCCGTTGGTGGCGGGCGAGGAAGGTTGCGACGCGCTGGAGCTGGTGGAGCGGATTTACGCGGCTTGCCGGGCGGAGTAGGTATTTCTTGAAAGCGGGGCGGGGAATCAGCGGCGGTCGTAGAAACGCGATTCCCCGCTGGCTGCGGGCGGAACAGTTTCCCAATCGTCGATGCGCGGAAAGCCCGGTCCACCAAGGCTTCCAGCTGGGGATACTTGGAAGTAGTTCGCTGTGACGGTTACTGTCCACCCTCCTTCTGCAGTCGCTTGGCATAGGTATTGGCGGCAACCAAGCTCTCGATAGCGGCATCGGTGTTGCCCTCCGCTGCCTCTTTTTTTGCGCGGTCCAAGGCCAACCGCATATTGGTGTGAAGCTGCGCGATACTTGGGTTCAATGCTTGGCCTTGTTGCCGGGCGATGTCTTGCAGCTGCTTCATGGTCCCTTCGGCCAGCCTAGTGCTGGATTCCACAGGACCAAGCTTTTCGAGGAACAACGGAGTGTAAGGGACGTTTCCGATTGCGGCGGCTGAGTTTGGAACTATCTCGGCATCTGGCAGTGGGCGCGCCACCGGTGCCTCCCAAGCGGATTGTTGCGGTTGGACGCTCGGCGTACCCAATGGACCGGTCTGCCCTTCGGCTGATCCGCCCGACTCCCGACGGACCGGTATGATTGCAAAGTCCGGCACGGTTCCGCCCAGGCTCCGAATCCTGGCCGTGATGAAAACCCATTGGTCGCGGTACATGCCTTTGTCAGGTTCGCCCGAACTCGCCGTTTTGAACATGACTGCGGCGTTGTTGAAGGCTTCCAGCGCCAATTTGGGCTGCCCAGTTTGATAGATCACGCCCATTTGCTTGTAGCTGTATGCCACCTCGGTTGCAAGAGCCGGATACTTTGCAGCGTAGGGCTTGAGTTTTTCCAAATACTTGACCCCGCGTTCCAACACGGCGCGCCCTTGTGGCGTCAATTCCTGTTGGGGGTCGGCTGCTTGGCTGTCCAAGGCTTGCCTCAACTGTTTGACGTCCGCAAGCAGGGCGGGGAGGTTCTCCTGGGCCGCGCCGCGCTGATCGATCTTATCGAGGAGCTTGGCAATTTGCGCCTCGCCGGCCGCTGCGCGGCGCGACTGGGTCCGAGCCTCCAAGGCTTGCCAAGTCCCGAAAATACCCAGGAACAGTACTAGGGAGCACACCGCCACCACCAACCGGTTCCTCGAGATGTACCGAGATACGCGCTCCACGAGTGGACCCTTGCGGGCCGCCACTGGGCGGCTGTCGAGGAAGCTTTGCAGATCTGCGGCCAATTCCTTAGCCGAGGAATAGCGGTTCTTGGGATCCCGCCGAAGGCACATCAGAACCACCTGGTCCAGATCCCCGACAATGCGCCGCCGAAGTTCCGACGTTGTCTCGGGTCCGCGCTGGATGTCCTCCCGGATTTTGGTGCTCGGAGCCTCGGGTTCCGTCGTGAGCTTGTCGCCCGGATTGGCGTGGGGCAAAGTCCCTGTCAAGAGCAGGTACAGGATCACGCCCATGGTGTAGATGTCGGACGCCTTGGAAACCGGCGCACCGGAAAACTGCTCCGGACTGGCGTAACCGGGGGTCATCATGCGCCCCTGCACCGCCGTCAGCTCAATATTGGATGCGGCCACCTGCTGCTTGGCGATGCCGAAATCCAATAGCTTCACCGTGCCGTCGCCGGTGACCAAGATGTTGGAGGGTTTCAGATCGCGGTGTACCACCAGATTTTCGTGTAGGTAATTGACAGCCGCGCAGATCTGGAGAAAGATGCTGACCCGGCCCGCCAGATCCAGTTTGCGCTCGTCGCAAAACTTGTCGAGCTGCGTGCCTTCGACATACTCCATGACGTAGTAGGGCAGACCGTCGTCGGTCTGTCCACCGTCCAGAATTCTTGCGATATTGCCATGGTCGAGGTTCGCCAGAACTTGGCGCTCCTGGTGGAAACGCTCGATCAGCTCACGCGACGCATTGTCTTTTTTCAGGATTTTGATGGCGACCGACTTGCGGAAGGCACCGTCGTCGCGGATCGCGAGGAACACGGTTCCCATGCCGCCCTCGCCGATCTGGCCCCGGACCCGGTAAGGCCCGATCATCCAGTCCCCGCCGCCCGGACCGGAACCGGAAGAACCGGAAAGGGCGGCAAGGTGGGCATCGCGGAGGCCTGCGATTTCAAAAAGTAATTCGGAATTGCCGGCGCACTCGCGCTCCAGAAACGCCTCCTGTTGGGAGACCGGGAGTTCCATTGCGCGGTCGAAGATGTCCCTAATCCGCAAAAACAACGAGGTGTCGATGGGCATGGTCAGTTCCGGGAGCCTGCTAAATCATTTTGTACAGACGGTCGATGTGGGCCCGCGCACGCGTGAGCCGCTCGCGCACGCTGGCCAATTTGTTTTCTCGAAGCGCTTCCCCGGCATCCTCTAGGGATGATTGCACCAGGGTGCGCTGGGTTGCCAATGCCGCACTCAGCGCGTGCCCTTCGTCCAATGCTTTGCGTTCCATGGCGTTGACGGTGTCGATGGCCGCCCAGCCCTTGGCCGAAAGCTCGTCCAGTTCCACCTTCAGGCGATGCTCCTCGTCGTCCGAGCTCCACAGCGGGGTAGCGGCGAGAAGGCCGGCGGCTCCCAGCATAGTGCGGCGCGTCATTATTGCACCAGACGGGCCGCATAGCCCGGTTTGGGAACGTTGGACGAGGAAATTGGCAGGCCGCCGTATTGGCCGATGGTAACTGCTGGCCGGACTGTGGCCGCCACGAACTCGCCAACCTTTTCCGTTTGCAGGTCGATAACGGCCTTTGTGTCGGGATCAAGCACTTCCCTGATGATCTTGTGGATCTCGAAGTGGTCTCCCACTTGGACGCCGTCGTTTCCGCCGATGGTGAGATACAGGTTGCAGCCTTCGATGGTGGCAACCTTGCCTTCGATCTCACGGGCCTTGGCCCCGATGGCGGGAACCCTTTGGTTGATAAAATCGGCGATCTTGGTGACGGCGTCCAACGTGGCCTCGCCGATGATGGTTTCCTGGAAGTTCGAACTGTTCATGCCGCTGGATGCTGCTGCGGCACCGCGCCAAGAGCCCGCAATTGCACCCCAGTCGGTGCTCGTCCGCTTCGACTCACCGCGCGCGGAGGCGGTCTCCAGCGTTTCGCCGGTCTCCGCGTCCACCAGGCGCAGCGTAATGGCCACAACTGCCTTGTCGGTACGCTTGGAATTGGCGATTCCACCCGCAAGGCCCCCTATCGGTCCGCCCAGGCCGCCGAGGAAGCCACCCGCCGCGTTCTTCTTTTGGGTGTCGTCGCGCCCGAAGATGGTGATGTCGCCAAAAAGGATCGCATCGGCACCTGTGAGACCGCCGATCTTGGGTTTCGTTCCCTGTTTCACGCGGTTGGTGGCGCCGAAGTTTTGTTCCGCCATCACGGCTTGGATTTTCTCGCGCTCCAAAAGCACCACGGTTTTGGATTGCGCCATTTTGTCCGTCAGCATCGCCCGGATTCCCTGGCCCACGTTGACTGAGTTGCCAAAGATCGCGGTCACCTGCGTCTGGACGGCCGCGAAATCAAATGGGGTCACCGCGAGGCGGCGTTTCCTGGCGTTCGCAACGGCGGCGACTGCTGCGGGCGGGGCACAGGCCGCTGCGGCTGAGGTTTCCGGCTGGGGGGCGGTCGCGACCGGCGCAGCGGATTTGGTGGGTTGCACCGTAGGAGGTGCCGGGGACACATTCGTTGCCGCAGCCGCATGGCCGGCTCCCGGATCGATCAGGGTATCCATCACCAATTCGGAGACCTTGGCCTTTTGCAGTTTCAGCATGTCCGCCGGACTCAAATTGACCGGCTTGTTCTGCCTCTGCAGCATTTTGACTACGGAGGACTCCGACATTCCACCTTGCAAGAGTTGGATTACGGTATCCACCGGCGATCCGACCGCGGTAGGCGCAGCGGCTGGCTTTTTCACGGGCGGCGCGGCAGGAACAGGTGGCTTGTCCTGTCCCATGGCCAGGGCCGATAGGGCGACAAACGAAATAGCTGCAATCCGTTTTGACATAAAAGTTTGATCTCCTCTTGTGTTCTTTCCTAGCGGTGCGTCTGAATTGAGGCCGGTGCCGCCATGCGCTTCACCAGCCAGGCTTTCGCGAAATTCCATTTGCGGCGGACCGTGGTATGCGAACACCCGAGTTCCGCCGCCACTTCCTCGTCCGTCATGCCGGCGAAGAACTTCATCTCCACCACTCGCGCCGACTCTTGATCGGTTTTATCGAACCGCTCCAGCAGTTCATGCACATCGTCGAATTCGTGCGGGTCCCCGGGTCCGCCATGCAGATCCGGTTCGAATGATACTTTGAGACCCTTGCGCTTGCTGGCACCCAGGTGCTTTCCGTGGTCCAACAGGACGCGTCGCATCTGCCTGGCCGCCACGGCGAAGAAGTGCCGCCTGTCGTGCCAGTCCAGCTCCGCGCCGGCACCCGAGAAGAGTCTCACGTAGGCCTCATGAACCAGCGCCGTCGGTTGGAGGGTGTGGTTCGGACGTTCACCGGAAAAGACCCCGTGCGCGATCACGCAGAGCCGGGTGTAAACAAGGTCCATCAGCTTGTTCGGGGCGTCGGTCTTGCCAAGCCGGACATCTCCCAACGCCTGCGTGATTTCTGCGGCTTCCGCGTGCATATCGAGATATCAGTATGTGAAAGTTCGGTCCAGTTGGGAAGTGTGGAAATGTTACCCACGTGTGTGGGTAACATTTCCACTGGAAACAAGCGGGGCCTCTATGGGCGGATCAGGCGGACCTGGACCACGTTGCCCTGCTTGTCGTAACAGGCCTCCACCTTTTTCCGCTGCCCCATCGATTTCTCCATCCTCGACGTGAATTCGGCATAGAGGGGGGATTTGATGGCGCAGGTGGCGCAGAGGCGGGTCCCGGCGATGCTGACCTCGTCGGGCTGGTTGTAGCTGAGGCGCGATACCGAGTAGGTCACCGAATCGACCTGCCCGCTGACGCAGCCGGTGATGGGCGGCGCGGTTTGGTTGCCGATCGGTCCGGGCACGCGTTGGATGGGCACGAAGGCCGCTCCGGTGGATGCGGTGCCGTTGATGGAGACCACGACTGGGGCGTCGCCGCTGGGCAGGTCCGGCACCACAACATTGAGTTGGTAGAGGCCCGAGCCGATCAGGCCCGCGTATTGAACCGTGGCCCGCTGGCCGCCGATCAGGACGACAATCGGGTTGGTGATCTGGGACGGGACTGACACCAGTTGCCCTGTCGGTTGGCCGGAGGCGACGGGGCCGAGGCCTGTCGCGTAGAGGATCAGGTTTTCGCCGGGTTGGGCTAGAACGGTTCGGACCGTTTGGCCGAAGGTGTTGGGCGGTGCCACCAGTTCGTAGGTGGCGGCGGCCTGGGTCACCGAGTAGCGTCCTCCGAGCTGCGAGTAGTTGAACAGCGCGGGCGATGCCGTCTGTTTGTTCGACGTGACCGTGTTGCTGGTGCCTTGCGAGTTGGTCACAACGACGGGCACCTGGCCGGTGGCGGTATCGTCGGGGGCGAGGGCGTTGATCTGGGTCGGGCTGACGAAGTAGACGAACGCGGGCTTGTTGTTGACGGTGACCTTGACGCCGTCGAGCGCGGTGGGCAGGGTGCCGCTGACAAAGTCGCCACCGGCCCAGACGCGCGTTGAGGTTGCGAGGCCGGTTCCCTGGATGGCGATCCAGGTGGCGGAGGCGATGCCGGGTTGGTAGCTGGCCGCGTTGACCACGGACTGGATCACCGGGGCTGCGGCGCTGGCGGTGGCGGCTGGGAACAGGGCCAACGCCAGGATTGAGCGGAGTAGGCGGTTGTGGTTTGTCATGGCGGCCCTACGGATGGATCATCTTGAGTTGGAAGATGTTGCCCGCTGCGTCGTAGCAGGCCGAGACGCCGACGTTCAGGCCCATGGCGGTTTCCAGCTTCTGGACGAGTATGGGGTAAGCGGGGGGCTTTACGGTGCAGGTGGCGCAGAGTTTGGTGCCGCCGATGCTGGATTCGTCGGGGAGGCTGGCGGCGATCAGTTGGAGGGAGTAGGTGATGTAGTCGACTTGGCCGTTCAGGCAGCCCGCTTGGGTGGGGTTGGGGGTGGCTATGGGGGTACCGGTGGTGGTGACTTGAAGTTGATATGAAATGCCGGGACTGTTCGCTTCGAGTTCGATGTAATATGTCCCCGCAGTCGCTACTTGATAGGTGAGCGAGAGCGTGGTACTGGAAGTTTGGCATCCGCCTTGGGCAAGATAGTCGCTGCAATACCGAAGCGTTCCAACACCTTTATAGGACGACGGAGCCAAGAGTAGGGTCCAGTTCAAACCTTGACCAGCAATTGCCTTTGCAGTCACTGTCAACGCTTGCCCTTTCCCAACAGTGACGCTGTAGACCTGTACTGATTTTGTCTTGCTGTCGATTGTGTCGGCAATGGTCTGGCCAAAGTAGATCGGGATGGCTTGGTTGACGTCCGATCCATCCGGCCCTTGGGCCAAGGATGTTGCGGGAATAACGGCCAGCATCGCCATCACCCCAATGAACAGTGTCTTCGTCATGTTTCTGGTCTCCTTTGA
>CAITMP010000264.1 GCA_903893525.1 uncultured Acidobacteriia bacterium
ACCAGCTCAAGGGGACGTCCGTCGGCGTCTTGGAACTCCCACCGCCCTATGTGCAGACGGAATTGATGGGCCCCCACCAAGCTACTGATCCGCGCGCCATGCCCCTGGGCGAGTTCATCGCCGAGGTCATTCACATCCTGACCACCCAGCCGGAAGCGGTCGAGATCTGCGTCCAGCGCGTGCAGCCCTTGCGGTATGCGGAAAGTAACGGCCCTGCAGCGTACGCGCAGATGTTCGAAGGCTTCAACGCGTCCATGCACGCGGACTAGCCGAGTCTACCCGTAAGCCTCCGCGATCAACCCCTCCAAGTATTTCTTGGATTCCAAAATATCCAACTCCTGCTTGGCACCTTCGATCTCCCGCTCAATCGTCATCGGGCCGTGGTAATTCACGGCCTTGAGCTTCTTCAGCAGCGCCTTGAAATCCACCCTCCCCTTCCCGATCGCCACTTCCTTGCCAAGATTCTTCGGATCCGTCGGGAACATCCCGTCCTTCGCGTGCATGCCACGGACATACTTCCCGAGCACATCCATCGCATCCACCGGATTTCCCTTCCCATAGAGAATCAGATTCGCCGTATCCAAGTTGACGAAAAGGTTTCCCGTTCCCACGGTCTCGATCAACCGCAGCAGCGTCACCGGGCTCTCCTGGCCCGTCTCCAGCAACAGCGTACGTCCCTTCGACTGGAAGTGCGTCGCGATCTCCTTCACCGCTTCCACAACCTCCGCGAACAAGGGGTCGCCCGGAAATTCCGGCACAAACCCGATGTGCGTCTGCACAGACGCCACCCCTGCCGCCTGCGCGAAATCCGCCGCCGCCTTCAACGCGTCAATCCGGGCCCGCCGCGTTTCCCTGGGAACCACGCCGATGGTCGCTGGACCCTCGTTGAAATCCCACACCATCCGCCCGGGGCCCAATTCCATGACCGCCGTGGCCTCCACCCCGTGCTTTGTCAGCGCTGCCTTCAGCGCCGGAACATCTGACATGGTCATCGGCCGCACACCGATCTGGCACGTCGAAAAGCCCAACTTCTTCACTCTCGCGATGGTGGAATCCGGTGTTTCGCCCGCCCGGACCCGCGTCACAACCCCCAACCGGATTGGAAACTCCGCCGCGCGCAAAGCCACCGCGGTCACCGCCACACTCCCCACGAACATTCTTCGATCCACGTTTTCCCTCCGTCGATCCCGATTTTACCCCCACGCCTTTACCCGAACGCAAGACTGCGCCCGCCGCAACTGGTAAAATAGCGCCTTGCCCCCCACCCCGCCCCAATCCAGACAGACCCGCCCCACCTCGTGGCCCCTCATCTATTTGGCGGTGGCATTGACCACCTCGGCCACCCTCCTTTTGGAGCTGTCGCTGACCCGGATCTTCTCGGTGGTCTTCTACTACCACTTCGCCTTCCTGGCCATCTCAATCGCCCTCTTCGGCCTGGGCGTAGGCGGCGTCCTCTCGTACACGCTCTCCGGCTGGAAGCTGCCGCTTTACCGCAAACTGGGCGTACTCAGTCTGGTCACCGGTGCGCTCGCTGTCGACGTTCTGGTAGTCATCCTGAGCCGGGGCGCCGATATCGGCCCCGCCGAATTTGCCCTCATCTATTTCGTCAACTCGCTGCCGTTCATCGGCGCGGGCATCATTATTTCGCTGGTAATTTCGGAGACCATCGAGCGCGTCGACCGTGTTTACTTCTACGATCTGCTCGGTGCCGCCGCAGGCTGCCTCGGCCTCGTGGCACTCCTCAATTCCGTTGGTGGTCCCAACACCGTCATCGCGGTCTCGATCCTTTTCGCCGCCGCTGGAGCCGTCTGGTTCGCCATCGACGGCTACAAGCTGGGTAGGATCGTTAGCGTCGGCGTCGGAATCGCCTTCACGATCCTGATCATCGTCAATACGCGTTTCCACGCCATCGAAGTCCACTACGCCAAGGGCCAGAAACTGCGGGACGAGCAGTTCATCAAGTGGAACCCCATCTCCCGCATCGGCCTCGCCAAGGAGAGCACCGCCAAGGACGCCGGCGAGATGATCTACATCGACGCCGACGCCTCCACCGCCATCGCCAAGTTCGATTTCGCCCACCTGACCCCCGACAACCTGCGCGACTTGATGCACCAGGGCCCCGGCCTCCCCTACAATCTCCGTCCCGGTGCCAAGACCCTGATCATCGGACCCGGTGGCGGCTGGGATGTCTCCCGCGCCCTCGCCTCCGGTAGCAAGGACGTCACCGGCGTCGAGATCAACCCGATCATCGCCAACACGATCATGCGGCAGAAGTTCCCCGAGCTGAGCAACAACCTCTACTTCCGCCCCGAAGTCCACATCAATATCGAAGACGGCCGCAGTTTCGTGCGCCGCAGTCCCGAAAAATATCAAGTGATCCAGGCGACCTTGGTCGATACTTGGGCATCCACCGCCGCCGGAGCCTTCGCCCTTTCGGAAAACAACCTCTATACGACCGACGCGTTCTACGACTACTTCTCACACCTGACTCCCGACGGCGTCCTGACCTTCACCCGCTGGGGTTTCGACCCGCCACGCGAGTCGCTCCGCCTTCTCTCCCTCGCCATGTCGGCGCTGAAGGATCTTGGAGAAACCGACCCCGAAAAGCACGTGATCGTGGGTCGTGCCGGTGGCAAAGCGGATCTCGCCGGTTGGGGTGCCACCGACACCGTCGTATTCTCACGCAAGGCGTTCACGGAATCCGATATCGTCAAGACCAAGGTATTCCTGTCCGAAGCCGGGATGTACCCCGTCTACCTGCCCGGTGATGCCCCTGTGAACCCCTTCGGCCAGCTCTTGCTCGCCAAGGATCCGGCGGCCTTCCAGCGCGATTACCAATACGACATCTCGCCCGTGGGCGACAACCGTCCCTTCTTCTTCTATACGGTGCAGCCGCGTGACGTGGCTGCGTTCCTCTTGGGTACCGGCGGCAAATCGGCCGACGCCAAGGTGAATGTGGCTGTCCCGAAGCTGTTTTCGGCGCTTTTCGTCAGCTTGATCGCCGTTGGAATCATCCTCGTCCTGCCCCCGCTGCTTCTCGGGACGCGTCTCCCCACTCAGCGCGACGTGCGAGGCTTCCTGTTTTACTTCCTCGCCATCGGAGTCGGCTACATCCTGATTGAGGTCGCCCTGATCCAGAAATTTGTGCTCTTCCTTGGCCACCCAACCTACGCGCTGACCGTCGTCATTTTCGCCATGCTGGTGGCGAGCGGCGCGGGCAGTTTCGCCAGCCGCAGCCTGGTCGGCGACCGCCGGGGCCGCCTGTTGACCGCCCTCGGACTCGTAGCCGTATTCGTGGCAATTCTGTCCGCCGTTCTCCAGCCTGTATTGAGCGGCAGCGTCGGCCTCCCGTTGCCGGTCAAGATGATTGCGACCGTGCTAATGATCGCGCCGGTCGGATTCGTCATGGGCCTTCCGTTCCCATCCGGCCTCGGCTTCCTGGAACGCGGACACAGCCCGTCCGTGCGGTGGGCTTGGTCATTGAATGCCGCCGCATCGGTGCTGGGCTCGGTTGGTGCCTTGGTTTTGGCCCTCTACGTGGGCTTGGTCGGCACGCTTCTGGTTGGTGGCGGTCTCTACCTGGTTGCGATGGCCGTCGCCGCAATGAGCTCCATCGTCCGCCCCGCCAACGCCGCATGAAACAGTTCCGGGACCGCGTCGCAGTCATAACCGGTGCCGCCAGCGGGATCGGGCGCGCACTGGCCGAGCGTTTCGCTGAAGAGGGAATGCGGTTGGTCCTTGCCGACATCGATGCCGCCGCCCTTTCCGGCGTGGCCGATGCGCTGGGAGCATCGGGAGCTACCGTCCTACCCGTACACACCGACGTCTCCAAGGCTGCCGATGCCGATCACCTCGCCGACGCGGCATGGTCCGCCTTCGGAGCCGTCCATCTTCTCTGCAACAACGCCGGAATCGCCTGCGAGGGTGTCCCCGCATGGGAACAGACCCCCGAGACTTGGACCCGCGTCCTCGCCGTGAACCTCTGGGGTGCCATCCACGGCGTCCGCGCCTTCGTTCCGCGCATGATCGCCGACGGCCACGAAGGCCACATCGTCAACACCGCCTCGGCCGCCGGACTCCGCACCGGCCCCTTCGTCTCCCCCTATTACGCATCCAAACACGCAGTGGTGGCCTTCACCGAATCGCTGCACTTTGACCTGCAACTGGCCGGGTCGAAGCTCAAAGTGTCCGCCCTGTGCCCGGCCTTCGTCAAAACCAGCATCGCCGACCATTCCCCCGGCTTTCCCCCCGCCATGCGCGCCCGCGTCGACGCCGGAATGGAACCCCGCGACATCGCCCAACGGGTTCTCGAAGCCGTACGCGACGAAAAGTTCTGGATACTCACCCACCCGGAGTTCGACGAATTGATCCGAACCCGGCTCGAGGGGATGCTGCAGGGCGAAAACCCGGTTCCCCATGTTTTCGGCACGACGCCCCAACCGACTAATCCTAAACTCCCATAGATCCTATCGACATAGGCTATACTGGTCGGAGTGGAAATTCTGGCCGGATTCATCATCGCGTTGGCAATCGGACTCACCGGAGTCGGAGCGGGCAGTATTACGGCTCCCATCCTGATTTTGTTCTTCCACCAGTCCGCCTCCGATGCCGTAACCACCGCGCTAGTGTTCGGAACAGTGGTCAAGCTCGTCGCTACGCCGATCTACTTCGCCCGCGGCCACATCAACTTCCGGGTGTTGAAATTCATGGCGATGGGCGGACTACCTGCCACCGTGATCGGAAGTCTCCTACTAAGCCAGTTCGATAAAAAGGCCATGACGCAGCCGATTCTGCTCATCGTCGGCATCACCGTCATCATTTCCGCCGCCGGAACCCTGTGGCGCAGTCTCTACCGGGAGGGAATCGCGTCGAAGCCTGTGGACGTGAAATGGCTCCCGTGGATCGTGGCACCCATCGGCTTCGAGGTCGGCTTCTCCTCCGCCGGTGCGGGCGCGCTCGGCTCGGTGGCGCTGATGCGCTTTACTTCCTTGCTACCCGCCGAAATCGTAGGTACCGACTTGGCCTTCGGACTGCTGCTCTCCATCTTCGCCGGCGGGATCCATGCCGGAATGAACGGCGTGCCATTCACAATTCTCGGCCAGCTCCTGATCGGCGGCATCCCGGCGGTCATCCTCGGTACCCAGCTGGCGAAGGTTTTGGCACCCCGCAAGATGCGCCTGGCGCTTTGTGTGTGGCTCATCTATATTGGTGGAAATCTGGCTTGGCGCTCGCTGGAAACCCCTGCCAAGACACCCGCCAAACCCGCCCTCGCCACCACCGCCCGCTAGGACAGCCTAGTGCTGTTCGGCCTTCTTCTGTTCCGTGATCGTCCGACCAATATCGGAATCGGGACGGACCGGCTCGATGAACAGGATGCTCTGGCGGCTTAGCACCATGAACTCCGGTCCATGCAGTTCCTTGCCCCTGCGAACAAGAACGTTGGACACCTGCTTGGTCTCCGGAATCTCTTTCCGGACAACGTAAAACACATCCCGCAGCACCGGATAGAGCCCCGAGGCATTCTCCAGCTTGCCGTAATACACCTGTCCGCCATTCAGCACAACCGCTTGGTAGGCGGTCGGGAACTTCGGCTCGGCACCGGCGCGGTAGTTTTGAAAAGCCACCACGCCGGCCATTAGGACCAACGCCCCAAGTAGACCCGCTATAACTTTCTGCATGCCTACCGCCCGGCGGAACGCTTCCGCCGGATCACCGGCAGCACCAGCAGTCCCAAGCAACCCAACGCGATCGTGGACGGCTCGGGTGCCGCCATCACATCGGTATAGGTCCCATCGAACGAGGCCACCGCAGCGTTCCCGTTCACCGTCGTCCGACCGAGCAACGACCGGAAGGTCGCGTCCGACGTCAGGTTCCCGGCAATCCGGATCGCATACCCCGGAGACACGCTATCGGAATAATCGAGGATCGCCAGTGTCTTGCCCGCCGTAATGGTACCCAAGCCACCGAATGTCAGTGACGACGCATCCAAATCCAGACTCGAATTATTGCTCAAACCCAGCGACGCAAAGCTCTGTCCGTTGGCACCGCCCGCGCCAGCGGTTTCCAAAGTCCCGCCGTTCAGCTGAAGGCTGCTGGACGAGGAAACCCGGTTGGCCCCGCTCAGCTTCAAAGTGCCGCCACTGACCTTAGTCGTTCCGGCATAGGTATTCACCCCGGAAAGGGTAACCATACCGCTCAGAATCTCCACAGCGCTGAAATTCGAAAGCACATTGCTGTACGCAAAGTTGTTCCCCGCGCCCGGAGCAATCGACAACTGGTTGGTCCCGCCCACACCGCCGTTCACGTCGCCCGAAATCGACGCGCTGCCGCCAGTAATGCTCATCGTGTTGTTCCCAGCCCCGAGGTTCACTGCAACGCCACTGCTGGTGCCATTGATGGTGCCCGAATTCGTCAATGTGTCGTTGTCCGCGCCGGTCAGGATCGCCGCCGACGCACTGCCGCCACCCTGGATCGTACCCCCCGCCAAATTCGTGATCGAAACGGTGTGGCCGCTGGCTGGACCATCCACAAAAATGGCCGACTCGCTCTGGCCTTGGATCAGCCCGCCGGAACGGTTGGTCACGGTCGCGTCGCCGTAAATCGCCTCCCGCGTTCCGGCAAGCGGACCAGTCGTGACGTCATTTCCCAGCAGCGTGATCCCGAAACCCACGGCGTTGGTGTTGCCGCTCGCAACCATGCCCTTGATGGTGCCGGAGTTGTCGATCGTGCCGCCACCTACCGTGATCCCCTCGCTGTGCGCGGGTACATTTGCAATCGCGCTCACCGCATTGTAGGAGACGATGGTGCCGGTATTGACAATATTGACCAGGCCGTCGACGTCAATGCCGTCGCCATCGCCGGTCACGCCATACCCGCTGATGGTGCCGGCATTCGTGATGCCCACTACTTGATTCGAATTGAAGCCGTCCAAGTTGATCCCGGACCCATCCTTGCCTTGGATGGTCGCATTGATGGTGTTCGAAATGGTCGCCGTGTAGCTGACCGTACTGTTCAAAGCGCCACCGGTGATGCCGTGGCGCGAACCCTCGATCAGGCCGCTGCCGGAATTGTTCACCGTGAAGCCCGCATTGTTCTGGCCGTCGATGCCGTCGCTGGAATTTCCAGTGGTGCTGGTCGTGGTCGCCTTGATCGTGCCCGAGTTGTTAATGGTCCCGTTGACGCCGGGACGAACAGCGTCCGCATCCAAAGCCAGCAGCTGGCCGGTCGAGAAATTGTTGATCACGTTCGTCCCGGTCGTGATCGGGTTGAAGTCAACCGCTTGCGATCCGCCCTTCGAGGGGTTCAACGAATTCAGGGTGCCGTAGTTGTTGAGCGTCACATTGACATTGGCCTTGTCACCGCGCAGTACATCGGCGTCGGCCGCCTGTATCAAGGCCGTCGAGTTGGTGGCGCTTCCATTGTTGATCACCAGCCCGGTCACGTTGCTGCTGACGAACACCGCGCGGCCGGTCCCGGTCTGGGAAATGGTGCCGAGGTTCGTCAACGTGGCGCTGTTGCCACTGATCGTAACGGGTATGTTTGTGCTGCTACCCGTCAAGGTCGCCCCGGAGCTCACGGAGCCTGTTTGCGATGTCCCGCTCAGAGTCTGGGCCGATGTGTTTGTGCCGCTGGTGATGCTGAACGAGGCTGCTTCAGCTCTTGGCAGCGCCGCGAGGGCGGCTATAAGGAAAAACGTGTTGCGGATAGCGGACATGGTACAGGTGGACCTTTCAGACGGATGTCTTCGGAGAATAGCAACTGAAAGTTACAACATAATTACTTTGCGCCACCCCACCTGGTCCAATCTGATAGCATTGTCCCCATCCAGTTGCCCAGCAGGGCAAAGAAAGAGGTTAGCTCCCATGAAAGTCTTCCCGACTCCCGGCACCGTCCGCAGAGCGTCCGCCATCCTTGCGACCGCCCTGTTATGGGCGGGTCTAGCCTTCTCCCAAGCCGTGAACGGAACCATCGTTGGCACCGTTACGGACTCCCAGGGCGGTTCCATCGCCAACGCCAAAATCACCTTGGTGGAGACCAACACCAAGATTGTCCGCACCCGCCAAACGAACGAAAGTGGCAGCTACGGCTTCCCAGACCTGCCTCCCGGCACCTATTCCGTGGAAGCCCAGACCGCCGGCTTCAAGAAGGAACTCAAAACGGGCATCCTCCTCGAGGCCAACACCAGCCCCCGCGTCGACCTTCGCCTCGAACCCGGTGAAGTCAACCAGACCATCGAAGTTTCCGCCAGCGGAGCCATCCTACAGACCGAACGCGCCGACACCGGCCGCGTCATCGACGGCCAGATGGTCTCCGAGCTCCCCCTCGGCGTGAACCGCAACTTCCAGAGTCTATTGGACTTGGTCCCCGGAACCTCCGTCGAGACCTTCCAGCACTCCCAGGCCTTCAACGCGTCCAGCTCGCTCCAGACCAACGTCAACGGCCAGCCCCGCATGGGCAACAACTACCAGATCGAAGGCATTGACAACAATGAACGTACCGGTCTGCTCCAAATTCTGATCACCCCGGCCGAGGCCATCCAGCAGGTCAGC
>CAITMP010000265.1 GCA_903893525.1 uncultured Acidobacteriia bacterium
GCCGCGTCGAGGGAGCCTTCGGCCGATCCAGCACCCACCAAAGTATGGAGATAGTCTATGAAGATGATGATGTTCTGGTTGTCCATCAGCTCCTTCATGATCGTTTTAAGCCGTTCCTCAAACTGGCCGCGGTACTTGGTTCCAGCCACAATCAGCGAGAGATCCAGTGCGAGGATGCGCTTCTCAGCTAGGAAGGAAGGGATATCCCCTTCCGCGATACGCTGCGCCAACCCCTCGACGATCGCTGTCTTGCCAACGCCGGGCTCGCCGATCAGAACTGGATTGTTCTTGGTGCGGCGGCAAAGGATCTGAATTACCCGGTCTACTTCGCCTTCGCGGCCAACGAGAGGATCGAGTGATCCATCCATGGCTGCCTGGGTCAGGTCGCGTGAAAATTCGTTCAGCAGCGAGCTTTCCTTGGACCGGTTGGACGCCGCCCTTTCCGAGTGTGCGCGCTGCAATTCTTCCCGAATTGTTGCTAGTCTGAGGCCGCGCTCGTGGAGGATCTCCGCCGCGAAGCACTTCTCCTCCCGCAACAGGCCCAAGAGAAGGTGCTCGGTCCCAATGTGCTTGTGGTTGAGCCGTTCGGCTTCCTCCGCACCGTAGGCGAGAACCCTCTTGCATTCGTGGCTGAGTGGCAGGTCCACCGACGTGGACACCTTCTCGCGCGGGGTCGTATGACCTTCAATCTGCTTGCGGATGACGTCCACCGCATTGTGGGACCTGAGGAAGCGGTTGGCAAGCTGCTTGTCCTCCCGCATCAGACCCAGGAGCAGATGTTCCGTTTCGATGAACGGGCTGCCGAATTGGCTTGCCTCGTACCTGGCGAAGAATATGACCCGCCGGGCTTTTTCCGTATATCGCTCAAACATCGGTTCGCTGCCCCTTCCCTTTCAAGATACTCTTCGTCACAGTTCCGATGCAAAACCGGCGAGGTACGTTCCAATTGGATCGTTTCGGGCGACCAAAATTCCTGCTGGATTCGATCACAGCCTGACGCAGGGGTGCAACTGTCCGCCCCGCAATTCCAAGGCCCGGTCGCATCGGAGCGCGAAGCGGAGGTTGTGCGTAACGAGGATGGATGTCAAGCCTCGTGCCCGGCTCAAGCGGGAGATCAGGCTGAAGACTGCCTCCGCCGTGCTTTCGTCCAAGTTGCCGGTGGGCTCGTCTGCCAGCAGGAGGCACGGAGAACCCGCCAGGGCACGCGCAATGGCAACCCTCTGCTGCTCGCCCCCGGACAATTCCCCCGCTCGGTGCCCTGCGCGCAGGGCCAAGCCCGTCTCGTCCAGGCACCCCCTGGCGATTTCGAGGGCTTCGATCCTGCCGATGCCGCGGATCAGCAGGGGCATCATCACGTTTTCCTCCGCCGTGAACTCCCGCAGAAGGTAATGGTGCTGCCAGACGTAACCGAGTTCGCGGTTCCTGAAATCCGACAGCTTGCTCTCTGGAAGGTCCTCCATCGGGAGGCCCTTGTATTGAATGGTTCCCGAAGTGGGCGAGTCCAGCCCGGCTATCAGGTGCAGCAGCGTGCTCTTTCCAGATCCGCTGGGACCGGTGATGGCAACTGTCTCGCCTTCCGCAACCGTTAAATCCAGCAGCGCGAACACCTCCAGCGGAGTGCCACCCGTCCGGTATGTTTTCACCAGCTTTTCGATCCGCAGCAGTTCCAATGGGCCTCTGCCGCCAGTTTATCGCCATCTGCAATGTCTATCGGCTGCACCGCACCGTTTCATTAGGTGCGGACCGCAAAAAAACAAACTTTACCGTCATCACCGTTCGCGTGGTAACCTAAGGTTGCATTCGGGCTGAGTGTCGCCGACCAGGCGCGCCCGCCAATCCATCCAGAGGTCTTCGTGTCGGATCATTTAACGCGCAAAGAATTGAAGCAGGATAATGTTGCGCTCAAAGTAGGGGAAACATTCGGGTTCCTCACCTCGCACCGCAGCCAGATCGTTCGTTACGGTGGAGGGGCTCTAGCCTTGATCGTCGTAGTCGGACTTGGCATCTACTACCGCAACTACCTGCGGGATGCGCGGCAGCAGGCGCTGGCAGACGCGATCACCCTCCAGAACGCACCGGTTGGAGCGCCTCCGCAGAACGGCGGCCCTAGCTTTCCCACCGAGGTTGCAAAGAAAGATGGCGTCGTCAAGGCTTTCACCAAATTGATGACGGACCAAGGTGGTTCCACCGAAGGTTACATAGCCGAATATGCTTTGGCGGCCTTGGACATGGACGCTGGCAAACTGGCTGAAGCCCGCAAGAAATACAGCGATGTGGCTTCGGGTGCCGACACCAACTACGCTTCCTTGGCAAAGCTCGCATTGGCCGAGATCAACTTCGCTGAGGGCAAAGTTTCCGAGGCCAAATCCCTCCTGAAGGATCTGGCGGAACATCCGACCGATCTGGTCTCCAAGCACCAGGCCGATTTCACCTTGGCCAGGGGCATCATGGCCACCGAACCGGCCGAAGCACGTAAGTTGCTCATCGCCCTTGCCGAAACCAAATCCGACGTCAGCCAGCCCGCGACTGCCGCGCTGGGCGAGCTGCCGCCCCAGTAGTTTCATCATCCATGCTCGGGCACCTGCGCTTTCCCGTCGAATCATCGCGCGGTCGGCGGTATCCGGAGCCCGAGCATCCCTACCGGAACGCCTTCCAGCGCGACCGCGACCGGATTATTCATTCCCGAGCTTTTCGCCGGTTGGAGCATAAGACACAGGTCTTCGCTCCCACCTTGTCCGACCACTTCCGCAACCGCCTCACCCACACGATCGAAGTCTCCCAGATAGCTCGCACGATTTCCAATGTTCTCGGCTTGAACGAGGACCTCACCGAGGCGCTTTCCTTGGTGCACGATGTTGGTCACCCGCCATTCGCGCATGCCGGCGAAGCGGCCTTGAATCGGATCATGCGCAGTTACGGAGAGAGCTTCGACCACAACATCCAGTCCCTGCGCGCCGTCGAATCCATCGAGCGTAGATATCCCCGCTTTCCAGGTCTGAATCTGTCTTTCGAAGTCCGCGAGGGCACCGCGAAGCATTCCCGCGACTTCGGACCGGGGGAATTCCCGGCGCTGGACCCATACTTGCCTGGATTCCGGCCTCCGCTGGAAGCGCAGTTGATCGATCTTGCCGACGAAGTCGCCTACAACACGGCGGACTTGGACGATGCTTGCGAGGCAGGGTTGCTGTCGCCGGACGAAGTTGCCGTAGAGGTTCCGGTGTATGCCGACATTCTGGAGACAATCGATACCCAGTTCCCCGGGGCCACGCCACGCGAGCGTTTCCAAGAGTCGGTTCGTCAATTGGTCGACCACTTGGCGTCGGGCTTGATCGAAGGAACGGTCATGGCTGCCAGAGCAGCCAGCGTCGCTGACTTTGAGGCTGTCCGGAACCATGGCACCCGCTTGGCGTGCTTCTCGGCAACAGCGCGCGACACCAGCGCGCAAATGAAGACCTGCCTCAACCGGCAGGTTTACTCATCCGAAGCGCTAGCCATGGACCGTCAGGAGTCCATTGAACGCCTTACCCGCATGTTCCACCGGCTCATGGCGGACCCCGAATCCGTTCCAGGCATTGATCTCGAAAGTGGCTCGCTCCACCGCGCGGTCTGCGATTTCATTGCGGGTATGACAGACCGCTACTTCCTCCGCGTTTACGCCGCACTGTTTGAAGCCCAATCGCTTGGCGACGCAGGCTAGTCGTCGGCCTGCGAGTGGTTGGACAATTCAGCCTCCCGGACGATGTAGTTCTTCAGCAGCTGCCGGCAGAGTTCGGCACCCAGTTTCTCCGGCTTTTCCTTGGAGTCGTGCTCCACCTTCACCTTGATAAAAAGATACGTGCGCATCCTTTCCTATACTAGAGACTTGGACTCGCTGAACGCAGGGAAGACGGGGATTGTGGTTTTCGGGCACGGGTCGAGTGTGGCTGCAGCCAACGACTCGGTGCGTGTGGTGGCCGACTCGGCGGCGTCCGTTGGCGGCTGGGATCTCTACGAGACAGCATTTCTCGAGGTCTCACCGCTTTTGGGTGAAGCTGTCGACAAGTTGGTGGAGCGCGGAGCGAAGGAGATCGTGGTTTTGCCCTATTTCCTTACGTTGGGTATTCACCTTAGGCGTGATCTGCCAGCCATCGCGCGCGAATTGGAGGGAACGCACGGAATCGTCATCCGCATCGCGCCGCCTTTGGATGGCCATCCATCGTTGAGTTCCATTCTGGCGGACCGGGCCGTTTCGATGGGGGCGGGAGTCGCTGCTTGAACGCCCGGCTGCTCGGGTGGCGGGAGCTTGGACCCGGAACGAGGCACTTCGAGTTTGAAATCCCAGGCTGGAATGGCGCGTTTGTGCCTGGCCAGTTCGTATCGCTAAAGTACGGCCACGCCGGGGCCGGGATCACCAGGGCTTATTCGATCGCGTCGGCCCCAGGTGGCCCAAATTTCGCCCTCTGCGCCAATTTGGTTCCGGACGGCAAATTCACGCCGTTTCTCTTTGCCATGCAACCCGGCGACGAGGTCTCCGTCCCGGCCATTCTTGGCACGTTTACCCTCCGACCCAACCCGCCAGACTCGATTTTTGTAGCCACCGGCACCGGTATCGCCCCCTTCCGCTCGATTCTCCTTGCGCAACTGGAGTCAAACCCGTACGCCAGATTCGTGCTCGTCTTCGGAAACCGCTACACGTCCGGCTTGTTCTATGACGCCGAACTGCGGGGCTTGCAGGAGCGCTTCCCCAATTTTGAGTATCTTCCAGCCGTCACGCGCCCGGACGCCGCTTGGCGTGGCCGCACGGGCCGTGTGCACGACCACGTCTTGGAACTAGTGGGGGACCGGCGGGACATCGATGTTTACATTTGCGGCCTCCGCGAGATGGTCGACGAGCTTCGCGGCAAGCTCAAAGTCCTTGGGCTGGATCGAAAACGGATCGTCTACGAGCGCTACGACTAGCGCGGACGGTTCATTTTGCCCCGCCACCACCTCCTCAAGCCGGATTTACACTAAATGACGTTCGCGTGACCGTCCGCCGGGTAACAATCCTATGAGGGGTTCGTCTTTTCCTCTTCACGGATCTATAGAAAACGACTATGCATAACAAGTTCACTAGGGTTGCTCTAGCTGCGGCGATTTGCTTCCTGGCCACGCTGGGCAGTACGGATGCCATGGCCCAAAATGCGGGCACCGTAAAAGGCACTGTCACCGATCCGTCGGCGGCCGTAATTCCGGGCGCGACGGTTCAAATCGTCGGTAAGGGTGTAAGTCGGTCCGCCAAGTCGGATGGCAATGGCGCCTTCACCGTGACTCTTCCCCCCGGCACCTATAGCGTGCGCGCCGACTCCAAGGGTTTTGTCACGTTTATGCAGCAAACACTGAATGTTTCCGCTGGTCAGGTGACAGCGCTGGACATCGCGCTCCAGATCGCCACCGACACACAGCAGGTTCAGGTAAGCGACCAGGCTGCGGGGCAGGTGAGCACAGACCCCTCTGAAAACGTGGGCGCAATCGTTCTAAAAAACGAGGATCTTGACGCGTTGCCGGATGATCCGGATGATCTCCAGGCCGACCTCCAAGCGCTCGCCGGACCGGCAGCTGGCCCGAACGGTGCCCAGTTTTTCGTAGACGGATTCAGCGGAGGCCAGTTGCCGCCGAAGAGTTCCATCCGCGAAATCCGGATCAATTCCAACCCGTTCTCGTCCGAGTTCGACCGCCCCGGTTTCGGTCGGATTGAGATCTTGACCCGGCCCGGTACCGATACCTACCACGGAAGCGCCTCCATGAACTACGGCGACCGCATCTTCGACACGCGGAACCCGTTTGTGACCGGTGCGGCACCTGGCTACAGCACCAAAATGTTCTCCGGCAACGTCGGTGGCCCCATCAACAAGAAGACATCCTTCTTCCTCGATTTCAATCGCCGCCAGATCAACGAAAACAATCTGGTGAAGGCGCAGGTGCTGGACAGCAACTTCAACGAGGTTCCGTACATCGACGCCTACCCGACGCCGAACCGTTTCTGGCTGATCAACCCCCGCCTCGACTACGCGATCAACTCGATGAACACCTTGGTGATGCGTTACAACCACTCCAGTTCGTCAAGCCAGAGCGGCGTTGGCAGCTTTTCGCTGCCGTCGCAGCTGACCAAATCCACCAATACCAATGACAGTGTCCAGATCACGGAAACGATGATCATCGGCACGAAGGCGGTGGACGAAACCCGCTTCCAGTTCCGCAATAGCCATTCCGACCAGCAGGCTGCGGGCGATGCCTCCATTCCCGGCTTGGATGTTTCGAGTTCCTTCAACTCGGGCGGCGCGCCGTTCGTCAAGAACTACAACACGAACCGGTCCTTTGAATTGCACAACATTGTGACGATGACCCACGGGGCGCACGCGCTCAAGATGGGATTGCGACTTCGGCAGGATGGCATCGACAGCTATTCCACATCGAACTTCAACGGTTCCTACAGCTTCAGTCTGGCTGGCAAGACCCCTGCCTGCTTGGCGGCCTACACGAATCCGACGTCGCTCGATTTGTACCGCGAGACGCAGATCCTGCTCTCGAAGAAGACGCCAATGGCTGCGATTATCGCCTCCGGTTGCGGTCCCACCCAGTTCACGCAGAGTGCAGGGACGCCGCTGCAGAAAGTGAGCCAGTTCGATCTCGGCTTGTTCCTGCAGGATGACTGGAGGTTCCGTCCGAACCTCACCATCAGCACAGGCCTCCGCTACGAAGGCCAGAGCAACATCAACGACCATGTCGATATCGCTCCCCGCATCGCGATTGCGTGGGCACCGGGTGCGAAGAAGGGGCAAACTGCCAAGACGGTCATCCGTACGGGTTATGGCCTCTTCTACGACCGCGTTTCCGAAAGCACCGTTCTGCAGACGCTCCGTTTCAACGGAACCTCGCAGCAGAATTACCAGCTGACTTCCACCAACGTGCCCCTATCGTTCTATCCGGCCGTCCCCCCCGTTTCATCGTTGGCGGCGGGCCTCCTGCAGCAGAACCTCTACAGGCTTGATCCATCCGATACGGCCCCGTACATGATGCAGGCGGCTCTCAGCATCGAGCGCGCGTTGCCAAAGCGGACATCGATCTCGATGAATTTGGTGAACACGCACGGTGTCCACTCGCTGCGCCAGCGGAATGTGAATGCTCCAACGGCAGCTGGCTTGATTCCGTTTGCCGGTTTGGGTCCGATCTACCACTACGAAACGACTGGTGTTTACAGACAGACTCAGGTGGTCACCAATGTCAGCACCCGGTTCAACCGGCGGTTCACCTTGCAGGGCTACTACGCCCTCGGCTATGCGAAGAGCAACGCCAACGGGTTGCCCATGGACCAATACGATACCTCAAAGGACTGGGGTCGCGCGCAGTTTGATACCCGGCACCGCGGTTCCATCAGTGGCACCATCCAGTTGCCGTACGGCATCAATGCTTCGCCGTTTGTCACCATGGCCTCGGGTTCGCCCTTCAACATCACGACTGGCGGGCAGTACAACGGCGACGGAATCTTCAACCTGCGTCCGGCATTTGCCACCAGCAGTTCGTTGAAGACCAGGGTCACGCCGTGGGGGACTTTCGACCTGAACCCCGCTGCCGGTGCCCAATTGATTCCCATCAACTATGGAGAGGGTCCGGGCAACCTGTCTGTAAACCTGCGCCTCAGCAAGGTCTGGGGCTGGGGTGAGAAGCGCGCTGCCAACGCAGCTACGCCGGATGGCGGCGGCGGTCCCGATGGCGGTGGTGGCGGTCGGGGCTTTGGCGGTGGCGGTGGTGGCCCCCGTGGCGGCGGTGGTGGTGGCGGTGGTGCCCGCGGCGGTGGCGGTGGCGGGTTTGGTGGTGGTGGCGGCGGTCGCGGTGGTGGCGGCGGAATTGCCAGCGGCAAAAAGTACAGTATGTCGCTCTCGATCAACGCGCGCAATGCCATCAACCATGTGAACTTGGGCGCGCCTACGGGCAACCTCACCTCCCCGTTCTTCGGCCAGTCGACCAATATCTCTGGCGGCGGTGGCGGTGGCCCGTTCGGTGGCGGTGGAAGTGCGGCGGGCAACCGTCGTGTGGAAGCATCGCTGCGGTTGTCCTTCTAATCTCCAAATCGTGAGCAGAAGAAAAGGGCCGATTCCCACTCCGGGGATCGGCCCTTTTTGCGCTCCTACAAGTCTCGAACCACCAGAATCGGTATCCTTAGCGTATGCCGTACGGGATTGATCGTGTTTCCGAAGATCAAATCCTGAAGTCCCCCGTGCCCGTGCGCACCCATCACGATCAGATCCGGCCCGATTTCCCGCGCATACTTCACAATCTCCCGTCGCGGATTCGATCCATGCCGTATTGCCGTTTCCACCCCGATGTCCCGCCTCGCCAGTGATGTCTCCAGGGAATCCAGGTAATCCCGGCCAGCCTCAACCTCAGCCGTCGAGGAATCGGCTCCGTAGACTTGACTCGTCACCCCTTCCTCCACGTGCAATATGTAGACACGCGCGCCGTGCGGTTCCGCAATGCCCACGGCATGGCTCAGCGCAATGCGGTCCAACGGTGAATGGTCCACCGGTACCAGAATTTTCCGGTAGCGTGGTGCTGCCAGCAATTCAGCCGATGCCTGTTCCAGCCCCAGGGTCCCCGCTGAAGTCGCCGACTTCCGGTAGGGCCGGACGATGATCCACACAAGCAGTGCCATCATGCTGCCGGAAACCGTCAACGCCAACGTCCAAACCACCGGTGCCCATTCGCCCGACGCCCGTGCCCATTCGCTCGCAGTCTGACCCGCCAGCCAAAGATTCAATCCCACCACGATCACAGCCGTCACCCATCCTGCCGCCCTCAGCCACGGACCACTCGCGAATACACCCATCCGCTCCTTGTCATTTGTGAATTGCAACAGCGGGATAATTGCGAACGGCAGTTGCAAATTCAACACGACCTGGCTCAGCAGCAGCAGGCGGAAGGTGCCAGCGTTCCCCATCACCCAGATCACTGCCACTGCCGGGATGATCGCCAGCATCCGCGTAACCAGACGGCGCAGCCACGGGCTCACCCGAATGTTCAGGAAGCCTTCCATCACGATTTGCCCCGCCATGGTTCCAGTCAACGTCGACGACTGCCCGGAGCAAAACAGCGCAATCCCGAAAAGCTTGGCGGCCAGTACCGTTCCCAGCAGGGGGGACAGCAGCAAATACGCTTGCTGGATCTCCGTCACATCCTTCCCGGCCTTGTGGAAGACCGCGGCGGCCAGGATCAATATGGCGGCATTCACAAACATGGCCCCGTTTAGCGCCACCACGCAGTCGAAGAGGGTCCACTTGCATGCCTCACGCCGCTCCTTCTCGCTGGAGCCGATGCGGCGCGTCTGCACGAGTGCGGAATGCAGGTACAGGTTGTGTGGCATCACCGTTGCCCCCAGCATTGCCACGGCTGTGTACAGGCTACGGCTGTCGATCCTGGGAATCAATCCCGCCGCAACACCCAGCAGACTCGGCTTTGCCATGAAGATCTCCACGGTGAGGCAGCCGGCGATCATCAGGATCAAGCCGATCACGAACGCTTCCAGATGCCGGATGCCGAACCTCTGCAGTCCCAGAATCAGAAGCGTGTCCGCCGCCGTAATCACCACTGCCACCAGCAGCGGGATGTGGAAGAGCAGGTTCAACGCGATCGCTGCCCCCAGTACCTCGGCCAAGTCGCACGCCACAATTGCGATCTCGCAAAGAAACCACAAGGCCGTGTTCACCCAGCGGGGGTAGGTTTCGCGGCACGCTTGGGCGAGGTCACGGCCCGTCACGATCCCCAACCTGGCCGAGAGCGCCTGCAGCAGAATCGCCATGGCGTTTGACATCACCAGGACCCAAAGCAGTTGATATCCGAAGTGGGCGCCTCCGTCCAAGTCGGTAGCCCAATTGCCGGGGTCCATGTATCCCACGCTCACCAAGTAGGCCGGACCCGCGAACGCCATCATCCGGCGAAAAAGGGTTCCGTAGTCTGTCGATACCGATTCGTGGACTTCCGATAGTGATTTTGACCGCAGCGAGTTCATTCTGTTACCCCCGAAACCAAAACGCCGGACGCCAACGGGAGTGTCAGCCGGGTAGGCTGTCCCGATCCGATTCTGACCAGAATGGAGCCAGCCCGCGAACCAGGCTCCACCACCACCATCGTGCCCGGTAGCAGGCCAAGCCGCTTCATCTCCCGCAGTTCCACCGGATCCCGGTCGGAAACGCTGCTGATGCCGGCTGGCACATCGCAGGGCCAATGGATGAGTGGGACCTCGTTACGAGGCGCAATTGCCCCATCCTTTTCCGGGATTGGATGGCCATGCGGATCGCTTGCCGGATCGCCAAGCTTTGCGGCGATTCGGTCTTCCAAACGCTCGGAAATGTAGTGCTCCAATCGCTCCGCCTCCTCATGCACCTCATCCCAGGAGTAGTCCAAAAAGTCGTGCAGGAACCGTTCCAGAAGACGGTGGTGGCGGATCACTTCCAGCGCTCTCCGCTTTCCGGCATCGGATAGGCGGACTCCGTAGTGCTTTTGGTAGGCCACGAACGAGGGTTCACGCTGCGCCAGCTTCTGTAACATGCCGGTCACCGATGCAGCCCTCACACCCAAATGCGCGGCCAATGCATTGCTGGAAACTGCCTCTTCAGCCGTACCGCCAAGTTCGAGGATCGCCTTGAGGTAGTCATCGACCGCCTCCGTGCTGTGCTGAGTCATGATTTAGCTATGCCTAAATTAGCACACTTGCGGCGCAGAAATGCCCTTCGCCTGAACAAATGTAGACGCGCCGCCCACCGGTGGCTCAAAATAGGGATGAACGGATCATGGTTCAGCAATCCACAGCGGAGAATTCGGCTGGGTATGCGCGGGATGACGTCAAGCGGATGCTGGGCGTCTCCGAGAGGCAGCTCCACGCTTGGGAAAAGCGGGATTTGGTGCGCCCGCTCGACCGCCTGGAGTTTTCCGATCTCTTGGCCCTGAAGACCCTGGTCAAGTTGACGGAGCTCGGCGTCACACCGCTCCGGATCAAGACCGCGATTGATGCACTGAAAACTCGCCTCAAGGATGTCGACCAGCCTTTGGCGCAATTGCGGATGACGGTGGA
This sequence comes from uncultured Acidobacteriia bacterium, assembly GCA_903893525.1. Taxonomy (GTDB): domain Bacteria; phylum Acidobacteriota; class Terriglobia; order Bryobacterales; family Bryobacteraceae; genus BOG-234. The sequence continues at coordinate 11,087 of CAITMP010000265.1, forward strand.
GAACGGTAGAATCACAGTCCACATCTCCGGAACGCGAATGGAACCAGTCAGCGGCCAATTGCTGTTGGATTTCGATGCCAAGGAGATCGAGAAACTAAGGGCATTCCCGTTGGCCAAACCGACTCCGGAGCCTCCCGCCGCTGACCTCGCTGCGAGGGAGAAGGCCTCCGAGGTCTGGTTTCAAAAGGGACTCACTCTGGAGGAATCGGGGGCCACTTCCGGCGAGGCCATCGCCGCTTACAAAAAGGCCATCGAGGCCAATCCCGACGCCTGCGGGGCGCTGGTGAACCTGGGGACCATCTACTTCCGGCTCCGTCGGATGAAGGAGGCCGCCGAGTGCTACAAGCGCGCCCTCCAAGCCGACCCCGATTACGCACTCGCCCATTTCAATCTCGGCAACCTGCACGATGAACAGGGGGACGTGGATTCGGCGCGTGGATACTATCTTGCGGCCATCCGGCTCAACATCCGGTATGCCGACGCCTATTTCAATCTGGCGCTGCTCTGCGAAAGGAATAATGAAATCCTGCAAGCCATCGGCTACTGGCAGCAGTATCTAAAATTGGATGGCAGCAGCGAGTGGGCACGTGCCGCCCGGAAGCAGTTGGACCGCTTGAAAGACTCGGTCCGCCACAAGTAGTGTTAGCGCGAGACCCCGCCATGCATTTCCAAGTGCAATGCGCGGACCAAATCGCGGTGCAGGCTACCCAAAGTTACAGGCTGGAAGAAACGGTACGCGTCGGCGAGTGTTTTCCCTGTCTGCGGGTTTTCCATCAACTCAACCCGGACCGACTGCCCCACCTCCTGTATGGATACGGAGCGCTCACGCGCAAATGTAGGAGCCTGTGCTGCGGGCTTCAAGTGGAGCACGTAGGCGCCCGGATTGCCCCGTTTGACAGACAAATCATACGCGAAAAGGATTTCTCCCGCCTTGCCGTGGATCACGCGATGAACCGTTTCCCCCAGATCCACGTTCTGGCTCCCGGTGGATGCCCCGGCCGTTTCGCCCGCGGTGGTGACTGCGAGAACCTTCTTGTCCACGACGATGGACTGGAATTCCTGCGATCCGTGGCCGCATCCGACTAGTGCCAAGGCCGCAAGAATGCCGAGCTGCTGCGAGATTTTCATGTCTAGTTTGCTCCTGTGCTTCCCGTTGTGGTAATAATGCGGCCTTCGTCCAAGGGGACATATCCTGCCGCCGAGAGTGTCGTGGCCAACTCCGGTTCCCGATGACGTGCTGGTCCGCCCGAATCCTGGCCCGGATGCCGCAACAGCGCGCCCGCAAGGCCGACGGCCAGTGCAATTCCCGCAGCGATCAGCGCCCAGCGCTTCCAGCGGTTGGAAAGCCGCCTGTTTGCTTGGAAGCTGCGCCAAACCCGCTCATCCAGCAAAGCTGGTGCATCCGGCGTTTGCCACTTCCGCAGCGCCTCGCGCAATTCCCCATCGCGTTCGATCATGCAGCCTCCCTCAATGGTGCCAAGACCTTCCGTAGCCGCTCACGGGCCCGATACAGTCGGCTCTTGACCGCAGCCAAGTCGGCACACACCACGGCGCAGACTTCTTCCAGTGAAAGCTCCTCGTATTCGAACAGCACAAGGGCTTCCCGCTGCAGCGGCGGCAATGATTCGATGGCAAAACGCACCAGTTCGGCGGTTTCATGGGCGACCATTGAGTCCAGTGCCGATTCCAGTACGGATACGTGGTCTGTTTCCCCCAGATCGTACTCCCTGCCGGAGTCGCGGTAATGCTTCCGTGTCAAGTTTCGAACGGCGGAGTAGAGGTAGGTTCTGATGGTGCCGAGCTTCGGGTCGAATCCATTGCGGAAAAGGCCCACGAAGCAATCATGGACCAAATCTTCGGCAGTGGATTGCGAGCCCGTCAGGCGGTAAGCGAACCGGAACAGGGGATCCCGGTGCGCTGCGTAGATTTCGCGGAATACTTGTTCGGTCATGCCCCTCGAATCTGTATTACCTCAAGGGCGCAAAAAGATTCGCGGGACCGGGAAAATCGGGGCTACTTCAATTCCTTCTTCAAAACTCCCACCACAGTCGCGGCATCGAACGGACCATTGTATTTCCGGCCGTTGAAGTAGAAGCTGGGCGTCCCGGAAACTCCCGCAACTTCCCCCTCCTGCTCTTCGGCCCGGACGCGCGCTTTGAACTTATGGCTGTCCCAGTCGGAGGTGAATTTTTTCATGTCCAGATTGAGCTGCTTCGCGTGCCCCAGGATTTTTTCCCGCGAGAGGTCCGGGAATCCAGCATAGAGAAGGTCGTGCATTTCCCAAAACTTGCCCTGTGCCTGGGCAGCGAGCGAGGCTTCGGCGGCGGATGCGGCCTGCGAGTGCGAGTCCAGCGGGAACTGCTTGAAGTAGACCTTTACTTCGGTCGGCATCTGCCGCATGATCTCCTTCATCTGCTGTACCGCCTTCCAGCAATACGGGCATTGGAAATCGGACCATTCCACAATTGTGATCCGCGCGTTGGCCGGGCCAAGCATGGGGTCTCCCGCCAAGTTGATCTTTACCGGCTCGTCCAAAACCGACGGCGGTTCTCCGGCGATCCGAACGAGCTCCGCATGGATCGCGGCGGCATCCTTGCCAGCCCCGGTCTGCTTCACAACCGACGCCGACAACTTGCGCGACACCGAGCAACTCGGATCCTTCACCCTGCATTCGGCCAGCTTCATCGAGCATCCGCAGGTACAGCCTTCGGCCTGCATGACCCGCAACGCCGCCGTCTTTTTTGCCCCTGTCAGTCCATTCCAATCGACGCCGGGGAGTTCCACCACGGTCTGCCACGTGGCCTGTCCCAAGCAAAGGGCGGCGAAAAAGAGGGGAAGCGGGAGTTTGCGAAACGTCACCTTCTTATTTTGGCAGACAATCGACCTAGGGCGATAATTGAAATTCATGGAAACATCAAATTTGCGCCTCGCGGGTGTGATTCCGATTCTGGCCACGCCGTTCCACGACGATGAAACACCCGACACCGAGTCCCTCGCACGGATGATCGGCTTCTTTGCCGGGCTTGGCGTGAACGGCGTCACTGTTCTGGGTGTGCTCGGCGAGTCCAACCGCTTGACTGACCGCGAACGGACGGACTTGATCCGCACCGCCGTAAAGGCCGCCGGGAAGATGCCCGTGGTGGCCGGTTGCAGCCACACCGGGACTGCAGCTTCCATTGCCCTGTGCCGGGAAGCGGCGGAGCTCGGTGCGTCCGCTGTGATGATTGCCCCGTCAAAACAGCCTTCGCCCAGCGACGAAGCCGTCTTCGGCTACTATTCCCGCATTGCCGCGAAGACGTCACTTCCAATCGTGCTTCAGGACCACCCCGCGTCCACCGAAGTGCACATGTCCACACCCTTGATCCTTCGGCTCGCCAAGGAAATCCCTTCCATTGCGTGCATCAAGGCGGAGGCAGTGCCGAGTCCCGGCAAAATTGCCGCGATCAAGACCGGTCTGCAGGGGATACGTGAGATTCCAGTGCTGACCGGCCTCGGCGCGCTATACGGGTTCTTCGACTTGGAACGGGGCTCGGACGGGTTCAACACCGGCTTCGCGTTTCCCGAGGTTCTGCTTGCAATTGTTGACAAAGTCCAATCGAAGGACTTCGACGGCGCGTACGAACTCTACCGCACCTATCTGCCGCTGATGGTTTTCGAGCAACAGCCGGGCTTGGCGATCCGCAAGGAAATTCTGCGGCGCCGGGGCCTGATCTCGACAGCCAGAGTACGGCATCCCGGCGGAAACATCGATCCGACTGCGGCGTCCCAACTCGCGGCCCTGCTCGACCGGAGCTTTCCCGGACAGGATCTTACAAAACCAGTAACGGTTTAGGTGGCGAAGCGAGGCCGGGTTAACCGGCCTTCTCCAGCAGACTCAGCGTGATCTTCTGGCTCATCACCATATCTCGTGTGACCAGGAACTCCTTCACCTTCTTGTACGAAGGCAGGAAGTACATCAGATCCAGCATCATTTCCTCGATGATCATCCGCAGGCCGCGCGCGCCGACCTTGCGTTCCAAGGCCATCACCGCGATTGCCTCCAGAGCGTCGTCAGTGAAGCGCAACCGAACGTTCTCGAATTCAAACAGGCGCTGGTACTGCTTGATGATCGCGTTTTTCGGACGGGTCAGGATCTGCACCAGCGCAGCCTTGTCCAAATCCTCCAGAGTCGCAACCACCGGCAGACGTCCAATGAACTCCGGAATGAACCCGTAGCGGATCAAGTCCTGGGGTTGCAGAAACCGCAGAAGATCCATGTCCCGGCGTTCGCCCATCGCGACAGTCTTCGGGATTTCCGTCTTCACGGCATCCGGCTTGGACTCCTCCTGATGGAAGCCGATCGACTTCTTGCCAACCCGGCGCGCGATGATCTTCTCAAGGCCAATGAACGCCCCGCCGCAGATGAACAGGATGTTCGTTGTGTCGATCGCGGTGAATTCCTGGTGCGGATGCTTGCGTCCACCCTGCGGCGGAACGTTGGCAACCGTGCCCTCCAGGATCTTCAAAAGCGCCTGCTGCACGCCTTCCCCCGAAACGTCGCGGGTGATGGACGGGTTTTCGTCCTTGCGGCAGATCTTGTCGATTTCGTCGATGTAGATGATGCCCTGCTGGCAGCGTTGAACATCGCCGTCCGCAGCTTGCAGAAGCTTCAGGATGATGTTCTCGACATCTTCGCCCACATAACCGGCCTCGGTCAACGTGGTGGCATCGACAATGGCGAACGGCACATCCAGAATCCGGGCTAGAGTCTGCGCCATCAATGTCTTGCCGGTGCCCGTCGGGCCGATCAACAAGATATTGGACTTCGCGAGCTCAATCTCCGAATTCCGCATCCGGTTCATGTGGATGCGCTTGGAGTGGTTGTAGACCGCCACCGCCAACTTGCGCTTGGTGGCCTCCTGCCCGATCACATACTGGTCGAGAAAGTCCTTGATTTCCAAGGGCTTGGGGATCTTGTTCGGCCCCGTGGCCACCGGCTCCGGCTTGTCGTCCTCCAGGATCGAGTTGCATACAGCGATGCACTCATCACAAATATAGGCCCGCGGGTAATCGCTGGGCGACGAGATCAGCTTTCCAACTACATCCTGGCTCTTATGACAAAAGGAGCATCGCAGGGTGTCATCCGATCCAACACGCTTCAAGCCGTTCTCCTATTCCGGTTCCACTTCTCTGTAAACAAGTGCCCGGGTTGCAAATGGGCGGCCACGAAAACTGTGGCGGTTGCGGTGCTCAAATCCCATTATCAGCCCGATGCGGGTGGGGAATCAAGGAGTTCGGTATCGCCGGGGCCTCGGTCGACAAGATTTCCTGGTCAAATCGTCACGAGGGTGTCACAACCGCAGTTTGCACACCACCCCCACGTCATCGCAATACCAGAGCCATCCGTCCCGGATCGACATCCCGTGGGGCAGGGGATCGTCGCCGGCCAACTGGATGCGCTCCAACATATTCCCGGTTTCGGGGTCGTGCTTGAAAAACGCATTCAGATTGCTGTCCGCTACCCACAAGTATTTCCCCTCCCAGCCGATCCCGTGCGGCCGGTTGCCCGCCGTCGGGAACTTGCCCTGCACCACCCAGGTCTTCGGATCCACCTTGTAGACTTCACGTGACGGCGGCACCGCCATCCAAAGGAATCCATCCCGCCATTCCTGCCCATGCGCCCCGGTTCCTGGCGCGGACCCGCCCATGACCCGGCCCGCCTGAAACCCACCAACCGTTGCCGAGGGGCGCGACTGCGGTTTCGCCAACGGGCTGGACCGGGCCGGAGGGTCCCCCACCATGTTGTAGATCACTCCCGCGCCGGGCGTGAAGTGGCGTTCCAGCGTCTTGCCTGTGATCGCATCCACCCGCACGATCTCGCGGCTGTAGGTGGATCCAATCCACAATGTCGATCCGTCATGGGTGATCCCGCTCGATTTCTCCGTCTCCGTCCCGAATGTCCGCAACACGCGGCCGTCGTCATACGAAACCAGATAGACCTTGCTTTCATCGCCTTGGTCAATCATCCAAAGGCCCTCTGAGGTTGCTTGGAGGCCGTTCGGATGCGGACACGCGGATTTGAACGCGATGACTGGCTTTGTTGTCTTGCGGGTGGGCAGTACAGGAATACTCGCGGCGGCCTTGGTGACGATGCTGCTGCCGGTTGCTACGGAAAGTGCGACGAAGGATCGACGGTTCACGGCTGGATTCTATCAGAATCCAAGGACCCTAGTCCGCCAAGGGATTCCAAACGGTCCGCAACTCCAACACGAAACCCTCAACTGGGCCTTCACCTTCGATGCGTTCGGCCCCAACCACGATCTCCGGTTCGCGGTTGCGCCTGTAGATTTCCACAGTTTGCGATTCCGGGTCGATCAACCATCCCAGTTCGGTCCCGTTCTCGATGTACTCGCGCATCTTGGCCCTCAGAATCCTGAGGCGGTCCGAATGCGAACGCAGCTCAATCGCGAAGGCCGGACTCAGATGCCAGTAGCCATTCCGGCTGCGTTCGGGAAGGTTGCGGATGTCGGCCTTGCGTGTCCACGACGCATCGGGTGAACGTCTCGCCCCGTTTGGCAAAACAAACCCAGTGGAGGAATCCC
>CAITMP010000266.1 GCA_903893525.1 uncultured Acidobacteriia bacterium
GGAACCGGCTTCCGTCAGCTAATGGCGGACGAGTTGGATATCGCCTTCGAAAAGACCACGTGCCTCATGGGAAGCACGGATACAACGGTCGATCAGGTCGGGTCCGGCGGTTCGACCGCGATGGAACGGGATTCGTGGCCGATGCGGCGGGTGGCCGCCGAGGCCCGCCGGGTTCTGCTGGAGATGGCTTCAACTCGTTTCGGCGTACCAGTGGACCAGCTCACGGTCAACGACGCGGTGGTCACCGTGAAAGGTGACCCGCCGACAGGGCGTCGCGTTACTTATGGCGAACTGCTCAAGGGTAAGAAGTTCAATGTCACCTTAACCGGTGCCAACATCAACGCGGTCACCGGCAAGGCGAAGACCAAGACCGTTCCCGAGCTGAAGTATACAGGCCAAGCGTTGCAACGGGACGACATTCCGGCCAAAGTGGATGGGTCGCTCAAATGGGCGGTCGATGTGAAGCTGCCCGGCATGGTGCACGCACGCAACGTGAAACCCCCGTTTGCCTGCGCGAAACTGACGGCCATCGATGAATCTTCGGTGAAGGGTCTGCCGGGCTTGGTCAAGGTGGTGAGCAAAGGCAACTACGTGGCTGTGGTTTGCGAACGCGAGGAGCAGGCCATCCGCGCCGCCCGCCTGCTCAAAACTAGGTGGGAGAAGCCGACAACGGCACCATTTCCGGCGTCGGACGATCTCTTCCGCTACATGCGGTCCGCATCGCCGGTGCCGGGATCGAATGGCGGTGGGGACCCGGTTGTTGGGAATCCCGATGCCGCATTTTCCTCGGCCCACAAAACCATTGAAGCTGAGTATGAGATTCCGTTCCAAGGACACACGGCATTCGCGGGGGCCCACTCAACGGCAGACCCGTCGAATGGCCAGATGACCATTTATTCCAACGACATGAAGTCCTACGGCATGCGGCGCTGCGTGGCGGCTTTCCTCGGCATGCCCCAGGACCGCGTCCGCGTGGTCTGGATGCAGGGTCCGCAGGGATTCGGCCGGACGGCGGCGGAGGATGCGGCCTGTGAAGCCGCGTGGATCGCGCAGCAGTTGGGGCGACCGGTCCGCGTGCAGTGGATGCGGGACGAGGAAACCGCTTGGGATGCCAAGAGTCCGGCGTTTCTGGTGAAGATGCGCGGAGCTTTGGATGCGGGTGGCAGTCTGGTCGGGTACGACTATGCGGCGCGGGCATGCGACCACAACCACTTGGGCTACAACGAGCCCGATACGGTTTTGATCGCGCAATTGATGGGCTCCCGGCGGACGAAGCCGGCGACCGGCAGTTCATCGCTGCCTTCCGACATGTACGCGATCGCCAACCGCAGGATGTCGGTGGATGTCGTCGGACTGCCAGCGTTATGGGAGACGCCGCTCCGCACCGGCAATCTGCGCGATCCAAATGGCCCTCAGGCCACATTCGGGTCGGAATCATTCATTGACGAGTTGGCGGCGGCGGCGAATGCGGACCCGCTCGAATTTCGATTGAAGCTGCTGCAGGCCGATACAAAGGACGACGCCGGGTTTCGGCGGGCGCGCTCGATTGCTGTGCTGAAGGCGGCTGCGAACGCATACGGATGGGATTCGCGGCCATCCCCAAAGCGGCGGGGCGGAGGGGATGTCCTGACCGGACGCGGGATCGCCTATTCTTTCCGCGGCCAGTCGGTTGTTGCCCAGATCGCCGAGGTGGAGGTAAACCGGCAAACAGGCCACGTTTGGGCGAAACGCTTGGTGTGCGCGCATGATTGCGGGCTGATTGTGAATCCAGTAGGCCTCCGGCGCGCCATCGAATGCGGAACCCTGCACGGACTGAGCCGCGCTATCCATGAGGAAGTGCGTTTCACTACCGAAAAGGTAACCAGTGCCGATTGGTTCTCCCACCCGACCCTGCGGCACGCCGATACCCCGGAGCGGATCGACGTGGTGCTCGTGAACGGCGATCCAAATCCCAACCGTCCAGACCTGCCACCGTACGGAGCCGGAGAGGCGACCCTCAAACCGATGCTTGCGGCAATCGGAAACGCGATTTACGATGCGACGGGTGTTCGGATCCGACGCGTTCCGTTCCGCCCGGACCGGGTTTTGGCGGCGTTGAAGGCCGCGGTTTAACTGGGAACGAAAAAAGCAAGTGAACGCTGCTGGCTTACCTGAAGATGCGACCGTTAGACGTCCCGAAACCATTTGGGAATGCCGGGAACATCGTTCAAGTCGAGCATGAGGACTGTCTTGCCTTCGTCCATGACCGCGACGACGTGGAACGTCCCCTCCGAATAGAACTGTGTTTCGGCTGAATTGTTGATGCACGCCACCCGGCGGACGGGGCTGTCCAGTGTCGGATGGGTAAGGAAGACGGTTTCACCGTCCAGTGTGCTTTCCCCGATCGCCTCGACCCTGACCGAAAGAATTAGTGCCCGCTGCATACTCTTGTCGATTCGACCCGTAATCTTGCGGGTTTTGGAGGTAGTGGGGTACCCGGCGAAAATGACGAAGTTCGGATCCGACTCGAACACCTTTGGAGCCTTCTGGAACTCGGCGATCTTGCTGAATACCACGTCCTCGGACCCGGACGATTCGGGGGGTGGTTCGATTTGAACCTTTACTCCGGCGTCGACCGGTGCGGTGGCAACCTCCGCTACAGATTTAATATCGTCTTGCAGTCCCCGCAGAAGTTCCAAAACGCCCAGGTCGGTTCCGACCTGAATCGCCGGATAGTGGAGCCGCGTCCACACGAAACTTGCCAGAAATCCGATGACCGCGAAATCGACGACGGTCAACTGAGCCAGCAATCCGACACCTGGAACGACCTGCGGCTTCACGGCGTCGACGACCAATAGACCAAACGCCACAAGACCTCTGCCGATCCCTTTCAATTCGACCAAGCCCACGCCCACGATGATTTTGGTCAGCCAATCGACGACTTCCTCCAAGTGCGTGCTCGGCTGGTAGCCCAATCCCTGGTTCCCACCCTTTCCATCTGCGCCATTCGGCCCGGGAGCGCCAGCGGAGGGGATGGCAAACAGGAATCCCATCATCATTCCCCCAGTTGCAGCCGCCACTCCTGCCATTAGCGTGAGGACAAAAGCGATTCCGTTGCTTGCCAGCGCACAAAAAGCAGCCAGCACAGCGACCGAGAAGCCAGCAAGCGCACCCAACAGCCACCAAGGTGTATTCTTTGCGGCGTTCGGCATCTTGCCTTGATTCATTTCGCGGCTACTCATGATGAACTCGATTCGAAAAGAGATACTATCATCATATCCGCACCGTGATTGCACCTTTTTCGGTGCAGGTCACCAAAGGGCAACAAAAAATAAAAAAGCCGGTGGTCATCCGAAGATGTCCACCGGCCCTTTTCAAACCTCTACCGAAAGCTACTTGGCTGCAGCAGCCTTGAGCGCTTCCGCCTTGTCCGTCTTTTCCCAAGTAAACGTGTCCTCGCTACGGCCGAAGTGGCCGAATGCGGCAGTCTTCTTGTAGATCGGACGGCGCAATTGCAGGTGCTCGATGATGCCCTTCGGGGTCAGCGGGAAGTTCGCGCGGATCAAGTCCGTAATCGCGTTCTCGGAGATCGTACCGGTGCCGAACGTGTTCACGTTCACCGATACCGGGTCCGCAACGCCGATCGCGTACGCCAACTGCACTTCCGCCTTGGTTGCCAAGCCAGCCGCCACCACGTTCTTCGCGATGTAGCGGGCCATGTAGCAAGCCGAGCGGTCGACCTTCGTCGGGTCCTTGCCCGAGAACGCGCCACCGCCGTGACGGCCCATGCCACCGTAGCTGTCCACGATGATCTTGCGACCGGTCAAGCCTGTGTCGCCGTTCGGTCCGCCGATGACGAAGCGGCCGGTCGGGTTGATGTGGTACTTGGTGTTCTCGTCCACCATCGATTGCGGAACAACCGGGTCGATGATGTGCTTGCGGACGGCTTCGCGGAGGTCTTCCGTGGAAACGTCGTCGCCGTGCTGGGTCGAGATCACGATGGCGTCGATGCGGGTGGGCTTGCCGTCCACATATTCGACCGAAACCTGGCTCTTGCCGTCGGGCCGCAGCCACTTCAGGGTACCGAAGTTGCGGACTTCCGAAAGCTGCCGGGTCAACTGGTGCGCCAACTGGATCGGCAGCGGCATCAGTTCTTCGGTTTCGTCGCAGGCGTAGCCAAACATCAGACCTTGGTCGCCGGCTCCGCCCGTGTCCACGCCCATCGCGATGTCGGGCGACTGGGTCTGGATCACGTTGAGGACGCCGCAGGTTGCTGCATCAAAACCGAAGGCCGCGTCGGTGTAACCGATCTCGGCGATGGTCTTGCGGGCGATCGTGGGGACATCAATGGTGCCGCGGAAGGTGATTTCACCAGCGACAATGCAGATACCGGTGGTCACGAGGACTTCGCAAGCTACGCGCCCGGTTGGATCTTGGGCGAGAACCGCGTCGAGGACCGCATCCGAAATATTGTCGGCTACCTTGTCGGGGTGGCCTTCGGTGACGGACTCGGACGTGAATAGGAACTTTTGGACTTCTGCCATGCACTCTCCGTTTTCAGTGGGCTGTTTGATTGAGGCGGGAACCGCTTGTCAAAGCAAACTTTCAGTTTACCGGAGTCATATGAATGGAGTCAAAACCGGGACATTCCACTAGTACCGGCCACGCAGTTTGCCGATGTCCCGCCGGTCGCGTTTGGAGGGTTTTCCGTCACGGTATGCCTCGAATTGCGGCATCAATTTCTTCTCTTCAGCCAGCCGCGCACGGGCATCCCGACTGGCGTCGGTTTCGCGGTACATGGTCTGCGCGATGGCGGCCTGGCCCCGCATGTCGCTGACAATCAGGACCTCCACCACAAATTCCCCGCCTTCATTCCGGATGCGAAGGGTGTCGCCGAGTTTGACATCCCGCGAAGGTTTGGCCTCGACGCCATTCACCTGGATCCGCCCCAGCTCGCACGCCTTTTGCGAAATCGAGCGGGTCTTGAAAAACCGCGCCGCCCACAGCCACTTGTCGATGCGCACACCGTCCATGGTTTCCATTGTGGGGCAGGCGCGGATTTCTCAGTTCCCCCAGACTTCGTTGGCAACTTCCACGATCAGGGAAAGCTTGTCCCACTGCTGCTGTTCGGAAAGCACGTTCCCTTCCTCCGTGCTCGCAAACCCGCATTGGGGACTGAGGCACAACTGGTCCAAGGGGATGAACTTCGCAGCTTCGTCGATGCGCCGCTTGAGTTCATCCTTGGATTCCAAGTCTCCGGTTTTCGAGGTCACCAAGCCCAGGACAACGGTCTTTCCCGGCGGCACGAACCGCAGGGGTTCAAAACTGCCCGCGCGCTCAGTGTCGAACTCCATGAAGTATCCGTTCACGTTGATCTGGTTGAAGAGGATCTCCGCAACCGGCTCATACCCGCCCTGCGCAATCCAGCTGGAGCGAAAATTGCCGCGGCACAGGTGCATGGTGATCACCATGTCATCGGGACGCCCCTGAACGGCCGCGTTGATCAGATCGGCGTAGATGCCAGGGAGTTTTTCCGGGTCATCGCCCCGGTCCTTCAGAATCTGCCGTTGTTCCGCGTCGCACAAGTAGGCGAGATTCACCTCGTCCAGTTGCAGATAGCGACATCCCAGATCCGCAAAAGCATGGACGGCACCGTTGTATGCGCGGCCGAGGTCGGAGTAGAAATCACCCATTTCGGGATAGATGGCCTCGCTGACAGCCGCCCTCCCTCCGCGGAAATGCAGGACGCTGGGGGACGGGATCGTCATTTTCGGAGTAACGGCTGGACCGACATGGTCCCGCAGAAACCGGAAGTGGTCCAACATCGGATGCCCGTTGAAACCGAGCTTCCCCACAACCCGCACGCCCTTCGCCTTCGTTGCAACACCTTTGAAAGCGATTCCTTGTGCGGCGGTATAGCCCTCGCACCCTTCCAAGCGTTCCAGGAAGTCAAAATGCCACATCGAGCGGCGGAATTCCCCGTCTGTGGCGGAACGCAGCCCAATAGCAGCCTGTTTGGCGATCAAGGCTTGGATCGCGGCGTCCTCGGACTGCCGCAGCTCTTCCCCCGTGATTTCCTGCCGCTCCCGCTGTTCGCGGGCGGCACGCAGTTCAGGACTGCGCAACAAGCTGCCGACATGGTCGGCGCGGAAAGGAGCTTTGGTTCTCTGCATCGAGTTGCCTCCGTTGGCTACTGCCCCGTCGAGGGGGACCTTAATTTCAAAGTTTACTGCAATCCCCTAACGTGAAACCCGGCTTCCCGTCATTTCTCAACTACGCAGGGAGACCCATGTGCTGCGGAATCGCCCAACACTCCACAGCCCGATTGCCAAACCCAGCACGCAGGCTGACAAGTACAGAAGCAGTAACGGGAAGCAGAGAATGGCCCTGGGCCAGCCGATCACGCCCGCGATATAGGCCAGCAGCTGCACATTGAGCGTCGCGATCAGGATCAGAATCGCCGGCACCGTCCAATAGGCGTGCAGCAAGACCGTGCAGCAGACCGCCGCGGGTATGAGTGCCGCCAAGAAGCAGCTGGCCCTGTCCTCCAACCGGAAGTTCAGATCGTGGGGTAGCGGGTATCTCCGGAGGAGCAGCGTCCACGGGATCGCTCGGCTAAAGAGGTCCGTTTGGAACATGGAGACCGTGGTCCATCGCTTGTGGTGGGTCACCTGAATGTTACGGTCAAGCTCGATCACGCCGCCGCTCGCCGAGAGGCGCAGGCCGAACTCGACGTCCTCAAGGGCAGGCCGCGTGATGGATTCATCAAATCCGCCCAACCGGTCGAACACATGTTTCCGGACGGCTCCGCAGGCTGTCCAAAAGGTGCTTGCCGTGGACTTGGACCGGTGGTGGACAAAACTGTGGTGCAGGTTCCTGAAGCGGCTGACCAACCCCTCAGCGGTCGGATACCGATCATAGGATCCGACAATGGCATCAATGTGCGCATCCGCCGCCAACCTGTCGACAAAGCGCTCAATGGTGTCCGGATGGGGTGACGTGTCCGCATCCATGAAGACCAGAATCCGGCCCCGCGCGATTCGGGCTGCAGCGTTCCTAGCCGCAGCCGGGCCCGACCGCTTTTCGAGGCGGATCAACCGGGCTCCCACTTGGGACGCAATCCTAAGGATTTCGGGACCGGTGGGCGAGCAGTCATCCACTACCAGCAGCTCAAAATCCCGAAAGGTCGAGGACGTCACGATCGATTCCAAGGACCGGGCAAGAACCTCCACTCCGAACGCGGAATCCACCCAAGCGGGAATGATCACTGATACCACCACTGGAACTCTACGCGAGTCGGACGGAAGAGGGTCTTGATGGTGCGGATTTGCCATGTGGCCGTCTTGAAGTGATACCGATTCCCAGAAGCGGTTCAACTCACGATGCCCGCACTCATCGCCTTACTAATGAACTTGTTAAGATTATACCGAGCTGGTTCCTGCCGGTTGCTCTTTCGACGTCCCACTGCATTGCTTGCATGTCTGACCCCACACCCTTGAACGACGCAGAGACTGAAGCGCGGGCTCTTCGCGAAAAGGCAGCCAACGCTGCCGTATTCGCATTGCTCAGACGAATCGCGCTCATCACTCCCATCGTTTGCCTGCTCGCCATCGGTGGGCTCTACGTTTTCCTCGCAAGGATCGACTCCGCTGCCCTGCGTTCGGCCCTGGCCTCCCGGGCAACAGGCGTGCTCGGCCTGCGCGTGCGCTTTGAGAGCCTTTCCATTCAGCCATTCAATGGTGTTGTGGCTGTGAAGGGGATTCGGGTTTCCTCACCGGAAGGCTTTGGGGAGTCCCCCGTGCTTTCGGCTGCGTCTGCCGTGTTTGACGTGGACCTACTGGCACTGTTGATGGATGGTCAACTGTTACTTGGCAAAGTTGCAATTACGAACGCCAAGATCTCGTTGGTCCATCGCCAAAACCCGCAGACCGGGCAGGAGGAGTGGAACACCGATAAACTTCTACCACCCCAACCCGAGAAGCCTGCCGCGGCGAAACCACTCAAAGCATTTTGGGTTACTGACGCCCAGATCCGTCCAGAAGAGATTGTTTTCGATGGAGCACGCATCACCATTGGGACGCCAGACGAAAAGGAGCCCCGCCGGTTTCGAGAGGTCAAGCTTACGTTGACCCAGCCTTCGATCACGGACCCCGTTTCTTTTGCCACGTCGGGTCGGGTCGGCGGCGGAGGCCGATTCCGCGCAGAAGGAGTTGTTGGCCCGTGGACCCGTCCGGCTGGAACAGCGCTTCCCGTGCACGCGGGAGTTACGGTTGAGGCTCTGGATCTTGGCCATTCGGGGCAAAAATTGGCGGGCGACAGGATCGAGGGTTCCGGGTGGTTCCTTGGGACTGTTGACGTTACAGCAACCACAACCTCCCTCAAGGGGCAAGTGAAAGTGAATAGCATCAAGCTCGGCAACCAGCCCAGGCCGTCGCGGATCAACATTGCCACCAACGTGGAAGTCGTGGGAAACCGCGAGACCCACGTTTGGACTCTTGGAAACTGTGAGTTGCGGGTGGGCAGTTCGGTCGCCGCGTTGCAGGGAACTTGGACCATGCAGAATGATCTGCCGAATGTCCTGCTGAACTTCAAGACCGACAAATTCGCCGTGTCCGACGCAGCGGAGTTTATCGCTCCCCCCGATGTCAAGAGTACACGAACGAACGGTCTTCAGGACGGCAGGGCCATCGGGTCAATGACGGTGGAGGGCTCCTTGGCGGCACCTACCTTCAAGGGCGAGGGGAGGGTCTTCAGCCCCAAGATAACCGGTTTCGACTTGGATGCCAGCTTGGGCGGCTCCGGCGTTTCGACCGGCAGTACGGTTGCGACAGCGCTGGAAGATCTGAAATTCAAATTTCAGATCGCCGGTTCGAATGTCACCTTTGAGGAGCTTCACATCGAGACGCCTCGTTACCGCATGGACGGCACCGGAGACGTCGCTCCCGACGGGCGGATGCACTTCGCAATGAACGCGACGCCGGTGCGACCGGGCCAAGCGAAGGCTTCATTCACCTTGGATGGCTCGTTTGCCAAGCCGGAATTGAAGTTGACCGCAAAATAGGGTCTAGACCAAACGCCCGAAATGCCGCCAGAGCCAATCTCGGAGGCCCTTGGGTAGAATTTTTCTCCCCAGCTCAAGCGCGTGCTCACGATTCCGGAACTTGGACCGTCGGCGATAGGCGAGGTCTAAAGCCCGCAGAATGGCTTCCGCTGTTTCCGAGGGTTCCATCAAGGCCCTCCGCCGCAGCCAATCCGCAATATCCTGAAATGCCGGTTCGTGCGCAAGCGCGCCACTGGACGCCGAAAACGAATTGGCATGCCGCCGGTGCCAAGTGGTGATTTCATCCGATAAAACTGCCGGGTAACCCGAAAGCAGGTACACCAGCGGTGCCAGATCCTCGTAGAAACGCAAGGCCGGGTCGAACAGGTCACCGTCCGGCGGAAGCGCCTGGCGGCGAATCGCGAGACAGCTGGGAGCGGGATACTGCCACCGGAAATCGTAGAGGTTTGCGATTACGTGCGTCAACAGAATGGGCGGTTCCAAAAGGATCCCGTGAGGCTGGCCCAGCGGGGGTGCCAGATTGGGAGGGTCTTGGGATGGCGGCCGGGTTGTGTCGGTCCAAAGCACTAGTCGGCTCCAAGTCACCATGGCGGCCGGATGGCGGTCGAAAACCGCCACATCGGAGGCCAGTTTGCCTGGGGTCCATAGGTCGTCGCTGTCGAGGAACGTGATGATCTCGCCCGAAGCCTGACTCAGGGCGAGATTCCTGGCCGCAGCCTGGCCCTTGTTCGTCTCGTGGCGGAACGGGCGCATCCTCGGCTCGCGCAGGGCCGCCTCCCGCACCAATTCCGCCGAGCCATCGGACGAGCCATCGTCCACCAGCAGCCATTCCCAATCCCCGTACGTCTGGGCAAGGACGGAAGCAATCGTTTCCGGCAGGAAGCGCGAGCTATTGAAATACGGCGTGATGATCGAGATCACCCGGAGCGCCTCTCCCGGTCCAACCGTTCGTAGATCTCCAGATGGCGGTTGCCACACTCCTCCCAGCAATACCGCGCTTCCACCAGCGCCCGCCCTTCGTTTCTCAGCTTTTCCCGCAAACGGGGCTGTTCGAACAGGCTCTGGACGTGGGCGGCGAGGCCCTCGGCATCGTCGGCTAACAGCAGGTGGCGTCCATCCTCGGCCTCGATCCCCTCAGCTCCCAAGCGCGTGGAAACCACGGGACGACCGAACGCCATCGCCTCCAGAATTTTGAGCCGGGTGCCTCCACCCGCACGCAAGGGAACAATGGCGATATCGGCTTGCCGGTACCAAGGTTCCACATCCGGTACATGGCCGACCAACTCGACGTTTGGGCCCGCCTTGGCGGCGAGGCGTTCCAAGGTCGCAGGCGGGTGTCCACCCACAATCAGCAGCTTGGCTTGCGGGTAGCGGCGTCGCAGGACCGGCAACACCTCGGTGATCAGCCAAGCGGCCGCATCGTGGTTTGGAGGATACAGCATGTAGCCCACTAGAAGAATCACCGGAGCGGCATTGCGGGGCTCGGGCAACACCTGTTTGGCATTCGTATCCACCGCGTTGGGCAGCACCACATTGCGGTCCGGGCGTGTGAACGGGGCGATCAGCTTCTGATCATGCGTGGACATCGTGATCCGAAGGTCGTAGCGGGGCAGGATCTCGCGTTCGAAACCACCCATGCCAGTCGCATTGCAGCGGAACCAGAACCGGTTGAAGCGGCTGGTCGCCAGCTCACCGATCCGGGGGTAGCTGACCGACAGAAGGTCATGCAGCGTCAGGGAAAAGATGGTACCGGATTGTCTTGGGAGCAGAAACGGGAAGCCGGCAACATCCAGATGCTCGGCCTGGATCACATCAAACGGTTTTTTCGCGTGAACCCAGCCAGCGGCACGCTCAAGTTCACGGGATCGGCGCAAGCCAACCACCGGTGGCGTCCCGTTGGCGAGATCACCCAGTGCCCTTGGCAGAGCGCGGGGCAGTGAATCGACGCGTCCGGCGAGGATCTGGAATCCGTGGTCCCGGATCGCATCGAGAATAGGCTTTTCCCAAGCCGGATTGCGAAGGTGCAGCGCGAAGGTCACGTCGTGCTCCCTGAGCAACCGACGCGCGATTTCCCACGTGCGGATTCGCGCCCCCGTATCGGGAGGGTAAGGCAGGAATGCAACGGGAATCAAGATCCGCATGGAACACTTACATCATGACCAACGTTGCTCCGCGGAGGGTCTATCTCGTGTCATGGTGGTTCGCCGACTTCGGCGGACAGGAGCGCCACGTGGCGGAATTGGCTTGCGCGCTCCAGCGCCGGGGCGTCGAGGTTCACGTTTTCAGCGAGACGCCCGTTGGTCGGAACAACCAGTACCGAAAGCGCTTTGCGGAGTCCGGCATTCCTTTTTGGTGCCCCCCGTTGCCCGGCTGGCTGGTCCAGCGGGCGCGTCAGGCGGGCGTCAGCAATCCGTTGCGGACGGAGACAGCCGCGCGCCCAGCGGACCGCGCCATGGGTCCGGGCATTCTCAGCCACTGGCTGCGCCGCACGCTCGACCGCGAGATCCGTCGACGGCGTCCGGATCTGGTCCACGTGCACGGCTTCCGGCTGGGACAGTCCTGGGTGATCCCGTGGGCTGTGGAGCGTCAAATCCGGTGCATCTACACCGAGCACAGCACTCTCGGAGACTGGGATGGTGCGATCCGCTCCGATGCCCCGCTGTATATCGGTACCGCCGACGGGATCGCATGCGTTTCGGAACGGTCCGCCGCCGACCTCGGGATGGTTCTACCCGGGAAGGAGGTGGAAATCCATCCACACATCCTCCCTTCGATTCGACCCAGTGACCGTGCCCCGCGTGGCATTCCCCGGCTGCTGACCGTCTCGCGCCTTCGTGCCGAAAAGGGCTTGGACGTTCTTCTGGAAGCCACTGTGCTGCTAGCGCATCGCGGCTTGGCCTTCCAACTCCACTTGGCGGGTGACGGACCGGATCGCGATAGCCTCGAACAACAGTCCATTCAAAGCGGCCTATCGAACCATGTCGTTTTCCGGGGTGCCCTGAACCCCGAACAGCTCTACCGGGAGTGGCGTGAGGCGGATATCTTCGTCCTACCATCCCGCACCGAGGCGATGCCGGTTTCGCTGCTTGAGGCTATGTCCCACGGCCTTGCGATTGTCGCGACCAAAGTCGGTGGGGTGCCCGAGTTGATCGAGGCGGGGGTAACCGGAATGCTGGTGCAGCCGGAATCCGTCATCGAGCTCGCTTACGCCCTGGCACGTATCTTGGAAGACTCCGGCCTACGCGGCCACCTCGGGGCCGCGGCGCAGGCGGAGTTCCACCACAGTCGATACTGTGAAGGGGCGGCTGTGTCCGTTGTATTGGATTCCTACGCCCGCGCCCTTGCCCAGCTATGAGAGCCGCCGTAATCATTCCATCCTCCGGTCGGAACGGGAGCCTTACCGGGACGCTTGAGTCGCTGTGCCAACAGGATTGTGTGGATTTTGGAGTGGTTGTGGTCGATGACGCCAGCCCGGACGGCATAGCGGACCGTGTCCGACCCTTCGAGGACCGGCTTGACATCCGGACCCTGCGGCTTCCGAGTCCTGCGGGAGCCGGCGCGGCGCGCAACGCGGGTGCCGGGTTGGCCCAGGCGGATTTGCTGGTCTTTCTTGACGACGATTGCATTGCCGGTCCAAGTTGGCTGTCGTCCTACGTCCTGGCCGCAGGCGACCCGCAGCATCTGCTCGCGGGTCCGATTCGGAACGGCTCGCCCGGCAACATCTTCGCAAATGCCTACCACTCCGTGCTCGAATCGCTTTTTGATTCCCATTTGGAGGACAAGTCCGCAGCCAGAATGCCGTTCGTATGTGCCGCAAACTTCGCCATGGACCGGTCGCGATTCCTCGCGATTGGCGGATTTGATCCCGCATTCCGCCATGGCGGCGAGGACCGTGGCCTCTGTGTGAAGTGGCTGGCTGGCGGCGGGTTGCTCCGGGCAGTCCCCGCAGCGTCGGTGCTACACCGCCACGATCTCGATTTTCAACGCTTCGTACTCCAGCAGTTCTCCTATGGTCGCAGTGCGACCAGGGTGAGGCGGTGGAAAGCCGCCCAAGGATTCCCGGCTGCCGGCTTGGAGTCGCCGGGATTGTATGCCCGCATCCTCCGGGACAGCCTGGCAACAGGTTCCCCGGGCCGCTTGGCGCTGGTTTTGCTGTCGCAAGTGGCCGTTGCCGCCGGTGCGGGCTGGGAAGCCGCCCATGGAGGAGGCTCGCAGCGATGAGCACTATCTCGCTGGACGTCACCGTCTTGATTGCCACCCGTGATCGTGCCGAGCTTCTGGCCAGAACCCTTGAGTCGCTTGCCGGTCAGCGGACCGAGGCGCAATGGGAGCTGATCGTAGTCGATAACGGCAGCACGGACTCAACAGCCCAGATCCTCGCCGATTTCGCACCTAGGCTCCCCCTCACCAGCATCTATTTCCCGGTCCCGGGAAAAAACCGCGCCCTGAACCGGGGAATCAACATCGCTCGCGGGAGCTTGGCCTTATTCACGGACGACGATATCGACCTCCTCCCCGATTGGATCGATAGCCTTTTCCGCGCCTCGAGGAGTTTTTCGGGAGACTCCGTATTCTGTGGGCCCATCGTGCCCAAGTTCGAATCCGAGCCACCGGATTGGATGCGCCGCCACTGGTTCGCCGGAGTGGCATTCGCCGATTTCCGACCCGACCAAGGGGAAGGGCCGCTCGTCGGGAAACGATTGCCCTGCGGCGGCAACCTCGCCATCCGCCTTGACTTGCTGCGGCAATACCCCTACCGGGATGACATTGGACCGGGTGGCGGCGATTTTGCGATGGGTTCCGAGCAGGAACTGCTTGTCCGGATGAGCGCCGAAGGCTACCGGTCCATATTTGTTCCGGCTGCCGGAGTCGCCCACCACGTTGGACGCCGGCAATTGGCGAATCGGTGGCAGTTCGGCCGGGCCAGGCGCTTTGGCCGTGGAGAAGCACGCCTCGCCGAGGACGGGATCTCCCGACGAATCATGGGAATTCCTTGGTACTACTGGATCCTGGTGCCCCTCATCTGGTTGCGCCACCAACTAGCGAAGTTCCAAGGCGGGTTCTGGGTTCTCCAAACGGGCATCGAATTCCATCGCCTGCTGGGCCGCGCCTTGGAGCACAGGCTTCTCACGTACAAGCCCGAGCTTGGATGCCGAAAGGCCCCGCCGGAGGAGTGCGGCATTCGACCTGTGACCGACCAGTTCTACACGCCCATTCGCGGTGGCAACGCGTTCGTGCAGAGCGCGCTTACCCGGCCCTACGACGCCCCCTGAGCAGCCTTTTTCCGCTTCAGGCTGGCACTGTATGCTGCTGTCACTTCCTCACCGCTGCCGATCATCGACACGCTGCCCTTTTCCAGCAGCATGCCCCGGTGGCAAAAATTGTTGATGAAGGCCATGTCGTGGCTGACCACAAGAATGGTGCGACCTTCCGACGCCAGCCGCCGCATCCGCTCCTGGCATCGTGACCGGAACTGTTCGTCGCCCACGGACAGCGCCTCATCAATGAACATCAGCTCGGTCTCCATTTGCGAAAAAATGGAGAACATCAACCGCCCCTGCATGCCACTGGAGTACCGCTTCATCGGGACATGCAGAAAATCCTCCAAGCCCGAAAACTCGACAATTTCGTCGAACCGCCTATCCACGAAGTCTTTCGGCAATCCCAGCATCGCCGCGCCGTGGTAGATATTCTCCCGACCGGTGAGCTCGGGATGCACAACGCTACCCAACTGCAGCACGGAACCGGCCCGCCCGCGGATCCAAGCGTTGCCCTCCGTGGGAACCATCACCCGCGACAGAATCTTCAGCAGGACCGACTTTCCCGCGCCATTCCCGCCCAGTACCCCGAAGATTTCGCCCCGCCGCACATCGAAGGAGATATTGCGCAGCGCCCAGAGTTCCGACATTTCGTGGTGCCCGCCGTCGTCTTCGGCAGCAGCCTTCCTGCCGATGGCGGAGTATAGGATCTCCTCGATCTTGCGGTGCAGTGCCCGCGACGCATTCGTACGCACCAGGCGGAACCTCTTACCCAGATCGCGAACCTCGATTGCGAGATCAGGCGACATCACAGATATACCCTTCTTTTCGCCGGAAGAACACGAATCCGGAGACAAGCAGCACCAACGTCACGACTACGGAAATCGCGATGGGAGCAACGCCGGGCGGGTCCACGCCCAATACCGCCCAGCGGAAGCCGGTGATCGCGGTCACCATCGGATTCAGCCCGCTCAAGGTCCGCCACGGCTCATGCAGGGAGGTTGCGGAGTAGCTGATGGGCATCGCGACCAGTCCCAGCTGCAGCAGGAACTGGGTGATAAAAAACAGATCCTTGTATTCAACCTGGACCACGGACATCCACAGGCTCAGGCCAAGAGTAAAAGCAATCGCCAGCAGCATGAAGGCGGGCGCGAGGAAGATCCTCGGTGACGGCATGACACCGTAACCGGCCATCACCACCAACAGCGACAGCGCGACCACCGAAAAATCCGCAAGGGCGGCCACCGTCGCTGCAGTGGGGAGGAATATTCGGGGGAAATAGATCGAGCCCAACAGCGTCCGGTAACTTCCCAAACTCTGGTTCGCCGTGGTCAAGGCGTGGACAA
This sequence comes from uncultured Acidobacteriia bacterium, assembly GCA_903893525.1. Lineage (GTDB taxonomy): Bacteria > Acidobacteriota > Terriglobia > Bryobacterales > Bryobacteraceae > BOG-234. The sequence goes on from CAITMP010000266.1 coordinate 15,645, forward strand.
AATACATCCAGGGCGCGATGCCAGAGTAAGCGAATACCGGATACGGCATTCCGTCGACCGGCTTGGCGTGTCCCCGCAGCAACGGCATCACCAGCGTGAAAATGAGGACCGTGATGGCAGGCTGCAAGACGGCCCAGCCGATTCCAACGATCGTGTGCCGGTAGCGTAGGTCGATCTCGCGCCACACCAACAGCCGGAAGAAGGCCCTGAATTCCAAATATTCGCGGTAGTCGAAGATGGGTTTCGGAGGACCGGAATGAATCGCGATCAGTCCCGTCTGTTCAACCGGCTGCACGTCAACCGGCGGCGGGGGAATCGCATGGGAAAAGGACATAGTCGGACATCCTCAATTATAGTTTCGACGGGAGGACGCATCCCGTCGAAATAGTAAACTGGGACTTCAGCATGTCGATCCCCCCCCGAATCCGAGTCTGGCTCCATGCCGACAGTCTCGAATCCGGAGGCCTCGAAAAGAATGTCGAGACCATCGCGACAGGCCTCCCGAAAGACACCTTCGAACCGTATGTGTCCTGGTCATGGCGCGACGGCGTCGTCGGAGACCGCATCCGGGCCGCAGGGATTCCCGTCTTCCACCTTCCCCATGCACCGGAATTCCGCAGCAGTTCCGTGGGAGTCCTCAGGCGCGCTTCCCCGACGGTCTTTCACTCCTTCAGCTGTGCCAAACACGCCCACGACACGGACTTGGCCGCCGACGCAGGCATTCCCTGCGTGGTCACCTTTCGTGGAAACATCCGCCATTGGGACCCGAAGCTGGAGGTCCAGCCATGGGAGCAGAAGCGGAATGCCCGGACCCACCGCATCACCGCCTGCTGCCAGACAGTAGCAGACTACTGTGCACGGATCGAAGGCGTGGAGCGGGATCGGATCACCACCGTCCTAAATGGTGCACCCGAGCCTCCCCCGCGTGGGACCACGGCCGACTTGCGTGCCGAGCTGGGTCTGACGCCGTTGTCCTTCGTCGTCGGGTACTTGGCGCGGTACCGGAAGCTGAAAGCGCACGACGTCCTGATCCGGGCCTTCGCACAGGTGCTTGCTGTCCGTCCCGACAGCCACCTGGTCTGTTCCGGGTTGGCGGACGACGGCGTGCTGGAAGAGCTTCGCAGCCTTGTCGCGGAACTCGGCGTTGCAAACCGAATTCATCTGCTCGATTCCCGAGACGATGTCTCCGCCCTTTACTACGGTTTCGACCTCTACGCCCACGCGTCCCGGAGTGAAGGATTCTCCAATTCGATCCTGGAGGCGATGGCGCACGGTCTGCCGGTAGTCGCAACCCGTGTTGGAGGCACGGCGGAAGCACTCGAAGACGGAGTTACAGCTGCTTTGGTGGAGCCCGGCGACGCCGAGGCTCTCGCCTCGGCCATTATCCGGGCGGCGGGGAACCCCGATCTCCGCATTGCGTGGGGCCAAGCTGGCCGGTCGGCGGTGTCCCAACGGTTCACCATGGCATCCATGATTGCCGGTTACGCGGACGTCTACCGGTCGTTGGCTACTCGACCCGGCGAAGCTCCCACGACAGGTCTGCGGTCTCTCTTCGGGCGTTTGCTCCGGGGGTTCGGGGGCTAATGGGTGCAAACAGCCGGATACGGCTGCTGCTCTACATCCCCGAACTGCAGATGGGAGGCGCGGAACGCACGGTCGTGCGTCTCGCCCAACACCTCGACCCAAGCCGCTTCGAGGTGCACGTTGCTTGGTCGGCTCTCTGGGGCATGGCCGGAGAAGTCTTGAAGTCGCTAGGAATTCCCCTCCACCTCCTCCAGTTCGACGCGTCGAATCCCGAACAGGCCATCGAGTTCTATCGCAACTTGAGTCCCGATGTCTATCTGTCGTTCAACTACCGCTCCGGCTACAAGGACCTTGTGGCCGCCCGAAGCGCGGGAATTCAGGCAACCCTGACGCGGCGCGCGGACATCCGCCACTGGGATGATGCCAAGAAACAGACCGATGCCGACCGGAAAAAGAACGCCGCCACCCGACTGGTGATCGCCTGCAGCGAGGCCGCTGGATGGGTTTGCAACAACGTCGAGCGGGTGCCATGGAGCCGGATCCGGGTTATCCACAACGGCATCGACCTTCCGTGTCTTCCCGCCGTGCGCCCGGAGCAGAACACGATCCGGCGCGAGCTGGGCCTTCCGGCGGACGTGCGCCTCGTCGGCAATACCGCAAACTACCGGACCCTGAAGGGCTATGAGACATTGCTCCCGGCCTTCCGCCACGTGGTCCGGGACTACCCCGCCGTGCATTTTGTCGCCTGCGGGACAGCGGTGGAACCAGGCCATATCGATAAGCTCCGCCTATTGGTGAAGAGCTTGGGCCTGTCGAACAAGGTAACCCTCCTGCCCGAAAGGGCGGATCTTTCGGGAGTCTACAGTGGCTTGGACCTATTTGTGCAGTCGTCAGTCACCGAAGGGCTCTCGAATTCGTTGTTGGAAGCAATGTCCTGGGGGGTTCCTGTGGTCGCCACTTCCGTGGGCGGCACCGGCGAGGCAGTGCTGGACTCTGTCTGCGGACGGCTGATTCCGCATTCGGACGAAAAGGCCATGGCACGTGCGATCCTGGAACCGCTGCGCACACCGGAACTTCTGGAACGTTGGCGTCGCGCGGCGCGCAGACAGATTGAGGACCGCTTTACCGTGCCGAAAATGATGGCGGGTTACGAGGCCGCATTCGAAACCGCGATGGAGCCTGTGGCCTGATGCCAAGCCGCGAATACCTCGCCGACACCACCGTCTTCGTCACGACCGTCGGCGACGATACCAACTTTCAGGATTGCCTCGAAAAGCTACGGACCCAGACCGTGCGCTTCCCGCTGGTCATCATCGACCACGTGGCACCCATGGCCGCCGCCTTCCAGCAAATGCAGGACCGCTGCAGAACCACCTGGTATGTGCAGGTGGACGAGGACATGATCCTCTATCCCCATGCGATCGCCGAACTACGCCGCAGGATCTCCGCCACTCCTTCGAACGTGGCCATCTATTGCGCCTCGCTGTGGGATTGCGACGCCGAAATGCGTCTTTACGGGGTGAAAATCTATCGCGGCGACGTGGTGCGCCGGTTCCCGTACACCAACAGCATGAGCTGCGAAAGCGAACAGGTGGAGAGCATGAAGGCCGGGGGCTACATCGTCGAGGCCGCGCCTCTCGAGGAGGACGGCGGCTGCCTTGGCGAGCATGGCAAACACTACACCCCGGAGACCATCTTCAAGCGCTGGCAGCGGCTTTTTCAAAAACACCGGGCCCTGCGAAAGAACCACTGGGTCCGTCCCTATGCCAAGTCTTTGATGGAACGCTACGCCCGGACCGGCTCCCGGCTCCACCTCTACGCCGCGTTAGGTGCCATCGCCGGTATCGCCGGGGAACTGCCGCCGGACGAGGAAGTCGATTTCCGCAAGGCCAATGAAGTCTTCGAGCGCCTAGCGGGATTATTTCCCCCGGACTAACGCCACCGGGTCCAAACCTTGCTCGATGGCTGTCACCGCTTGGTACATCTCCCACGTGGAGACGAAGTGATAGTCCCATCCGCGCGAACGGCATTCCGTCGCGACGAGGGAGTAAAGTTTCTCCAGTCCGCCGCCCAACAGGACGTCGGAATTCCTTTCCTGCGCCCCGTGTGAGAACAATTTCAGGAAGATGTCGTTGCCTAGCCGGGGAGCCACGGCCAGCCAGCGTTGAAGCCTGTGCGCCGAGGGAAGGTCGTAACTAGCCAGTTCCCCTGTGTCGAGGCGGAGTTCCTCGGGGAGGTACTGGATCATCCGCCACAATCCCTCCTCGTTCCGACGCCTGTGCCAGGAGTCCGTCGCGCGGGGGCAGAAAGGGCCGGGGATCATCATCAAATCTCCGGGTACCGTTGTTCCCGGTCGGACGGGTATTCCCGTGTCATACGACTTCGGCGAGGACGTATCCGTCGCACGGTAGATCCGGTTCACCAATTTTGCCTGGGATTGCAGTTCCCCTGACGGCATCGTGAAGTCGGCGTAGCAGCCAAGCTCCGCGAGGAGTTCAAGCTCGTCGTTGATTCCGCAAAACGCCGACCCGCGCGAATTGTCCAACGACCAGTCGCCGTGGATGAATCCGAATTTTCGCGGCATGCCGTCTGGACGCCGCAGTCCATGGTCACGCACCAACGCCGCCATATAGTTTTGGATCGACTCGACAAAGCCCTCGCGCGAGAGGTATTGGTGGTGGATGTGGACTTCCAAGTCGGCCAGTCCCATGCGACTGAGCTCGGCGAGCGGTTCCACCAAGCCAAAGTGGTACTTCTCAACAGGGTAGAAGAACGTGTACCGGGCCGGGCGGCCGGATGAGTCGGGGCACGCCTCGGCGATACGTGGCCATTCACGGCGCCACAGCATGCTTCTCTCGACCGCAACGGGCATGGGGGGATGCTTCCAAAGCGGCTCAAAATGGTCGCCGATGGCCAGCCAAACGCGTGTGCCGCCGCCCAGCCGTGGCCACGACGGGTTCCAGAGGCAACGCCTGAGCCATGTCGGAAGCCCCACATGGCTCAAACCTGGCAAAAGGCGGCGCCCGGCCTTCGTCGGATTCGAAGCCATCATGGTGTTTGTTGGCGCTTACCGTCCCGCCGACCCAGCAGGTTCATCAGTCGTTCATGCAGGGCCACCCGGGTATCGTACGGCAGCAGCTGTCGATAGACCCAACGCGCGGGGAACAGCGGATCCAGCCGCAACAGGCGCTGCCGCAGTGGGGTCTTTCGGGTCTTGGACTTTAGCGGCTCCACTGTCGATGGACGCATGGCCTCGTACACCACCGATAGGGGCTGGCCGAACCACCGCGAGGCAGCCTCCACCCGCTCCTCCAATGCCTCGCCCTCAATGCCATGTTTCCTAAGGATTCGCGAGTAGGTTTCCCGCATCTCGTCGTGCTTGCGGGTGGTCAGCCGTTCCCCCGCATGGTCCCGGTAATGGTACAGCGGCTCATCCACAAGCTGGACGGTGGCCCCATGCTCCAGCAGGCTCCAGATCAAATCCAAATCGTCGACACCAGGTGTGTCCCCCAGGGTCTCGTCGACCCCCCCGGCGAGCAGGATCGCCTCCCGGCGGATCAGGAAGAAGTGTCCTAGAAAACTAGCCCTCTCGAAGTTATTGGTGCAAGCCAAGTAACGGCGCCACACGTCCGTGCGATGCAATTGCTTGAGCTCCGTCCGCCCATCCGCCGCGTAAACAGCCATGGCGGTACTGACAAGGTCCACGTGGCTGAAAAGGCACTTCTCGACGCAGTCCGGAGCAATCCAATCGTCCGTCAGAAGTAAGCCAATTCTGTCGGTGGTTGCAAGTGCGATCCCGTGGTTGAGGGCACCCGCGAACCGCTTGCCGGGGGGACGTTCCACAACCCTTAGGTTCCGGAATCTCGGCTCCAACGCCGCCAGCACGTGCCGGTTCGATTCGGGAGTGAGCGGCGAAGTCACCACGATCACTTCCACTGGAACGGTCTGTTGGACGGCGGAAAGCAC
>CAITMP010000267.1 GCA_903893525.1 uncultured Acidobacteriia bacterium
CGTCCGCTGCGCTTGCTCCAGACTGACGAACCAGTTTTCACCACGGACGCCTTGCGACGCTATGGATATTGAGCCTTTAGACACATCCGAACGTCCATGCCAAAGCGCCCGAGATGCGACGCGCCCGTGCTGGGCGCCGGTCCGATGAGCATCGCCCTCAGGGTTGACCATGGGATCTAGGCATGGTCACATGAAGTGACCACGTCACGTATTGATCTGCAGCAGCGTCTCTCCCAAGGCAGACCCTCTGGCGACTGCTTGTCGGTAAAGAGTGTGTGCTTTGGCTATGTCTTTTGGAACACCGAAACCGTAGTAGTGCATGGTGCCAAGATTCGCCAAGGCGTCAGGGTGACCAGCGTCTGCCGCTCGACGCAACAGATCCACGGCTTTGGCGAAGTCTGGAGCAACACCCTCTCGCTCTTGGCTCAAACTCGCACCCAGATAATTCATGGCATCCAACTCGCCGCCTGCGGCCGCAGCATCAAGTAATGCCCGCGCAGCCGGTATGTTTTGCGTGACCCCAACGCCGTTATCGAACATTTCTCCGACGCGAAACGTTGCGCGGCGACTTCCTGCGGCGGAGGCTTCCGAAAACAATCGGAAAGCAGCCTCATACTCGCCGCTTTTGTAGAGCTTTTCCGCCCGCTGCGCAACGTCGACCCTGGCCGCATCGGTGCGCGTTACTGCTTGAGATCTTGTTGCCCGCGTACTGCTCGTGTAGTGCGCGCTTGATGCGTCAGCCTGGGACGCCTCCGGTTCCGGTTTGCGTTGACTTTTGATATCCGGGAATAACATCACAACGATGGTGGTTGCGAAGAACACGGTTTTGAGGTTGATAGCCCACCCGAACATGGCCGTGATGCCGAAAACCTTCATGAGCGCGAACATCACGCCGGTAACAATCCCACCCATCATCGCCGGAAAAATGAAAGTTCTATAAAGGATCGTTGATGCACGCATCGGATTTTCCTTGATGAGGATTGAGTTGATAAATAGTTGTCTGTTGATCAAGCGGCAAGGTCTATTTCGGCTCCTGAACTGTACAGCGAGTGCGCGTTGAGAAGGTATCGCCGCGCCCTGCCCCCCCCTGAACAGTCCGCTCAGCAAAGGTAAATGAACTCCATCTGAGGGGGGAAATCATCCAAAAACAATAGAAAACTGGTGAACTTGCATCCGAGAAAGATGGATCCCAGCACTAATTCCAAAAATTTCGACGCTGTGAAAGTAACTCAAGAAAACTTGGTTGTCCGGGTAGGAGCCCATAGGAATACCGTTGATCGCGAAAATGGCGATCGATGACTTCTGATAGTCATATAGATAGGTTCGTGGAACAGCAAGGGCCGTGTCGACGTCGGGGTGTCTGGCACACAACTGCCTTAGAAGCGGTACGGCGTCATTCGAAAGCAAAGCCGCGAATTGATCGCGCCCCTCGGCGTCCGAATACGCCGCAATACGCTCTGGATCTGTCCAGGAGGGCTCGTATCGCGACAGCGCCAACCCGTCGCCGACTCGGCCCCAATATTCATTGCTGCCGCGCGCCAACAGAAACTCGTTCAACCGATTGGTTCGACAAAAAGCGATCGCGGGATCCTTAGCCTCATTACGCAATGAAATAAAAAACGGGGCCCGTTTCAGCACATAAACG
>CAITMP010000268.1 GCA_903893525.1 uncultured Acidobacteriia bacterium
AACCGTTATTGGATTCTCCAAGTCGCAATCCGACGCGCGCGGTTCATAGATTCCTGTTCCGTCGTCGCCTTTCTTCTTGCAGATCTCCCGTGGGTCTGCCAAGCCGTCGATCAGATACGCAACATTGTCGGGTTTGTCGGCTTCGCCCGGAACCAGCAGGGATACCACAAACGTAATCGAGCAATCCTTGGCGAGCTTCGTCAAAGCCGTCTTGATACTCGAGTGACAAATCGTGGGTCCCGGACCCTTGCCATACGGTCGGCCCAAATTGAAAGCCTCCGGCAGCACAATCAGCGAGTTCGTAAGATCGCCACACCGACCCATCTGCTCCTTCAAGGCACAGATGGGCCGGTCATGGCCTTCAACGAAATGAAAACATCCAATCCGGTCGAACACGCTGTTCCGGCTTCTATGCCACCCCGTACCAAGCCTTGATCCGCCGCAAAGCCTCCATCAAATTCTCCATCGAATTGGCATAGCTGAAACGGATATACCCCTTCCCGAACTCCCCGAACCCGGCCCCGTCCAGGCACGCCACCCCGGCCTCCATCAACAACTTGTCCGCCAATTCCTTCGACGACATCCCCGTTGCCTTGATATTGGCAAACGCATAGAACGCCCCGCCCGGGATCTCGCACTTCCAGCCCGGAATCTCGTTCAGCCCCGCACAGAACGCGTCACGCCGCCGCTGGAACTCGGCCTTCATCACCTCAACCGGCTCCTGCGACCCCTTCAACGCCTCCACACCCGCAATCTGCGTGAACGTCGCCGTGCAGGACGTCGAATTCACCATCAACTTGCCCACCGCCAGCGCCAGCCACTCCGGCATCACACCGTAGCCCAGCCGCCACCCGGTCATCGCGTAGGTCTTCGAGAAGCCGTCCAGAATAATGGTCTTCTCCAGCATCCCCGGCATGCTCGCAATCGACACCGGCTCTTCATTTCCATAGACGATCCGCGAATAGATCTCGTCCGAAAGAACAATGATGTCCTTGTCCCGCACCAAGTCCGCAATCGCGGCGATGTCGGCGGCCGGAATGATCCCGCCCGTCGGATTCTGCGGCGAATTCAGGATCACCATCTTCGTCTTGTCGCTCAAACTTGCCCGGAAGACGTCCATGTCGAACGAAAATCCGCGCTCCTCCACCAACGGAATCGGCACCGGCGTCGCGCCGCAGAACTGGATCATCGATTCGTAGATCGGGAAGCCGGGATTCGGGTAGATCACTTCATCGCCAGGCTCCAGCAGAGCCATCAGAGGAAAAAAGATGATCGGTTTGCCGCCCGGTACCACCACCACGTTCTTCAGTTCCACCGGGATGCCGCGCGTCTTCGACACGTAATCGGCAATCGTCTGGCGGAGTTCCGGCAGACCCGGCGTCGGGCCATAGTGGGTAAAGCCGTTGTCGAGTGCCTTTTTCCCGGCATCGATCACGTTCGAAGGGGTCTCAAAATCGGGCTCCCCGATTTCGAGGTGAATGATGCTCCGCCCCTGTGCCTCCAAGTTGCGCGCGCGCAGGAGGACGTCGAAAGCGGACTCGACGAGGAGGTTGGACATCCGGTTGGCAAGTTTCATGTTGAGGAGTTTCCTAAAGCTTTTGAAATGTGGGGATGTCCCCATGGGGTGCGATTTCCGCCACCCTGTCGCCGATCACGACACGTTCGCCGAAAGATCGGCCCACGATCCGGGTGCCGTCCTGAATTTCAACGATCAGCACCTGGTAGGGCGCATCTGCGGCGAACCGCTCGGGAGCGGCGTGAACGACAGTTTCGGTGTAAACGGTCCCGGTACGCATTTTATAGCACCCGCCCTTCTCCACGGCTGGGCTCTCCCAAAACGGTCACCACGCAGGTCGCCCCGCTTCCGCCCAAGTTTTGGGCAAGCCCCACTCCATGCCGATCCAGCTGCATTTCCCCTGCCCCGCCCCGGATCTGCCGCACCACATCGCAAATCTGCGCCACACCGGTCGCTCCCACCGGATGGCCTTTCGATTTCAACCCGCCGCTCGCGTTCACCGGAATCCGACCGGCCCGGCCCGTCTCGCCTTCGAACGCCGCAAACCCGCCGCGCCCCCGTTCGACGAAGCCCAAGTCCTCGGTCGCCACGATTTCGGCAATCGTGAAGCAGTCGTGAACTTCAGCGAAATCGATGTCCCCAGGGCCAAGACCGGCCATCGCATAGGCCCGGAACGCCGCCTCGCGCACTGCTGGAAAGGTAGTGATCGAGGGTTTCCGATCCAACGCCACGTAGTCGGAAGCCTGCGCCGCGCCCAAAACCGCCACCGCGTCCGGGCCGCAAAGATGTGACGCACGCAACACGACGGCCGCCGCCCCATCGCTCACCAGCGAGCAATCATATAGGTTGAGCGGCTCCGCAATTGGACGCCCGTTCATCGCTTGCTCCAGCGTGATCACCTTGCGCATCTGGGCATCGGGATTCAGAAAGCCATTGGCATGGTTCTTCACCGCCACCGCAGCCAGATGCTCCCGCAACGTGCCGAATTCATGCATGTGCCGACGCGCAATCATGCCGAAGAGCGATGGAAAGGTGGAGCCCGCCGCCATCTCGCCCCCGGGACCGCAATCCCCCGCCCCGCATAGGATTTCCGTGACTCGGGGATTCGGCTGGCAGGTCATTTTTTCCACGCCCATCACCATCACGGTGTCGTAAACACCGGCCGCAACCGCCAGAAATGCATGGAAGAATGCCGCGCCGCTGGACGCACAGGCCGCTTCGAAACGCGTCGATGGAATCCCGGCCATCCCGAGCGCCGTGGATATATAAGGAGCCAAATGGTTCTGCGACGTGAATTCCGGCCCCGCAAAATTCCCCAGATAGAACGCCTGGACCTCTTCCGGCACGATTCCGGCATCCGAAAGAGCCTTGTTTCCCGCCTCGACGGCAAGGCTTCGGAGATCGCGGTCGGCAAGTGCGCCAAACCGGGTCTTGCCGATACCAGCCACTGAAACTGTCCGCGTCGATGCCATCCTAGACTACCGGATTCCAGACTCGCGCCAGATCCAGCACGAATTCTCCGACCGGCCCTTCACCAGCGATGCATTCGGCATCAACCAAAGTCCGTGGTTCCGCTCCGGGTTGGTGGATCTCCACGGCACGGCGATCCGGGTCCACCAGCCACGCCAGTTGAACACCGTTGGCGACCCATTCCCGCATTTTGCGGCGCGCCGCCCCCAAGCGGTCGCTCTCAGACTTAAGTTCGACAACAAAATTCGGGCACAGCAGCCAAGTTCGCCCGCGCCCCGTCACAGCTATTCCTTCGATCCGGTCGCGCGAAATCCAAACAGCATCTGGACTCCGGCGCGCTCCGTTGGGAAGCCGGAAG
>CAITMP010000269.1 GCA_903893525.1 uncultured Acidobacteriia bacterium
CGCATTCCCGCCCGAGGCGGCGAAGACGATGTGGGAGTTTTTTGACGGCGTGGCGACCTTTATGATGAACCGTGAGTAGGGTGGGCTGGAGTAGGGTGGGCTGGCGTAGAATAGTGCTCGGCCATGAAGACCATCCTGCTCTTTACCGCATTCCTATCGACCGCTCTTGCCCAGTCCCCGGACTGGGTCGCAACCTTCGGCAATCGCTACGCGGTGCAATCGAACATCACCTATCTCGTCGCCAACCAGTACGAGAACAAGCTTGACCTCTACGAGCGCAAGGACTCCCCGGAACTCCATCCGGTCTTGGTCTTCATCCACGGCGGTGGCTGGACGGGGGGCACCAAGGAAGCCGTAGTCAACAAAATCCTTCCCTACCTCGCCGCAGGCTGGAATGTGGTCAACGTGGAATACCGACTTGCCCGCGTCTCCCAGGCTCCGGCCGCGGTCGAGGATTGCCTCTGCGCCCTCCGCTGGGTTGCGGCCAACGCCCGCCAGCACCACATTGACGCCACCAAGATCGTCGTTTCCGGCGATTCCGCCGGCGGCCACCTCGCCCTCACCACAGGCATGATTCCGGAATCCGCAGGTTTGGACCGCGAATGCCCCGGCGTCCCCCTGCCCAAAGTCGCAGCTATCGTCGATTGGTACGGCATCACCGACGTCAACGACCTGCTCGACGGCCCCAACCGCCGCGCCTACGCCGTGCAGTGGCTCGGCTCCGCCCCCAACCGTGCCGAAATCGCCAAGCGCGTTTCACCCCTCGAGTACGTGCGTCCCGGCCTTCCGCCTGTCCTCATGATCCACGGTGACGCCGACCCCACCGTGCCCTACGAGCACAGCCTCCGCTTGAAAGCGGCGCTCACCAAGGCCGGTGTCCCCAACGACATGTTCACCGTCCCCGGCGGCAAGCACGGCAATTTCACCGCCGACGAGAACCTCAAGGTCTACGACGCCATCAAAGCCTTCCTCAAGAAGAACGGCCTATAGCGCGGCGACCCGCAGAATCGCCTCCAAACTCCGGTCCACATCCGCCTCCGTCGTCGCCCATGACGACACGCTGATCCGCATCGCGGTCCGACCTTGCCACACGGTCGGACCAGCCCAGCAGGTCCCGTCCTCCTGAAGTGCCGCAATCACGGCCCGTGTCCGGTCCGCGTCGCCGAACGCCACCAGCACTTGGTTGAGCACCACCTCATTCAGAACCTCGTGCCCGGCCTCCCGCAATCCATCCGCAAAGCGCCGCGCGCACGCGCAATTCCGGGACACCAGCTCCGCCAGACCCTCCCGCCCCAACGATTTCATCGCGGCCCAAACGTCCACCCCGCGCGCCCGCCGCGACAACTCCGGCACATGCATCAGGGGCTCCCGGTGCGCACCCTGCGGCAGGTACGGTGCCGACATCGACATCGCGCCCCGCAGGTCCACCGCGTCCCGGACAAACGCCAAACCTGAATCGTAGGGCACATTCAGCCACTTGTGCGCGTCAGTGGCCCAGGAATCGGCCAACTCGCACCCCTCCACCAAATGCGCCAGTTCGGGACAGACTGCGGCCCAAATCCCGAACGCCCCGTCCACATGGACCCACGCCCCCGCCGCCTTGGCGCGCCTGCAAATTTCCACCGCCGGATCGAACGCCCCGGTGTTCACGTTTCCCGCCTGCAAACACACGATGGACGGTGCCCGCAACTCCGGCATTCGCTCCGCAATCATCCGCCCCTGACCGTCCGTCGGCACCCGGACCACCCGGTCCCGCCCCAGGCCCAGCATTCCCAGCGATTTGATGACCGAGGGATGCGCCTCGTCGCTTACGATAACTTGGATCTCCGGTGCGCCGAACAGCCCTCGGGACTCCACATCCCACCCCGCCCGGGCCAAAACCGCATGACGCGCCGCCGCCAGCGCCGTGAAATTGGCTACCGTCGCGCCCGTCACGAACGCGCTTCCGCACCCCGCCGGCAGTTTCAACGCATCGATCAGCCACTCGGTCGCGACCTCCTCCAGCACGGCGGAAATCGGCGTCGCCAAAAACAGCCCCGCATTCTGGTCCCACGCCGTTGCCAGCCAGTTCGCAGCCAAAGCCGCCGGCACCGACCCGCCGATCACAAACCCGAAGAACCGCGCCCCCGAGATCCCCATCGTCGCGGGCGACCCCAGTTCGTCCAGCATTTTCAATACATCATCCGGCTCCGAAGGCTTCTCCGGGAGCGGTTCCACAAATGCGTCCAAAGCTGCGATTGCCTCTGCCGATGGCGACACACGGCGTTCCTGGATCTCGTCCAGATATCGGGAGGCACGTTCAGCTACGGATTCGAGAAGTGGGTGCATCCCACCAGTATCGCCAAACCCGGTCTACCAGTTCGTGATCGACCCATCCGGCCGGAAGTACGTCTGCGCCCTATTGGTGTCGTATTTCGTTACTTCCAGCAGCGGATTCAGCTTCGTCAGATCCAGCTGGACCCCGAGCCCAGGCCGGTCGTTCGGCCACAATTTCCCGTCCTTGTAGTCCACAAAGACCGGCAAATGAGGGATCGACCGCCCCGAGAACCCGTACTCCATCAACAGCGGCCCCGAAAACGTCCCCAGCGAATTCACCAGAGCCGCCGTCGCGATCGGCCCCGTGAAGTGCGGAATGATCCCTACGAAATGCGTTTCGCAAATCGCCGCGATCTTCATCATCTCCGTGATGCCGCCCACGTTGGGCAGCGTGGCGCGCACCCAGTCGATGTCGTGATCCTCCACCAACTTATTGAAATCCCAGCGGTTGCCCCACTCCTCGCCCGCCGCGACAGGCACCTTCACCATCTTTCGGAGCTTCGGCAGATCGTCATTGAACGCCTCGGCCCGCACCGGATCCTCCACAAACAGCGGTGCCAGCGGCTCGATCAGATTGCAGCCCCGGACGGCGTCGGACAGATCGAAACGCTGGTGGAAGTCGATGCAGAAGTCGCCGTTCTTCCCCACGCCCTCGCGGGCTTGGACGCACTGCTCGTAGAGTTCGTTCACCTTGACCCGCGTGTTGAAGGTCGTGTTGGCCGGAGTGTCCGCAGCTCCCATGCGGAAGGCTCGGAAGCCCGCCGCGACCGTCGCCGCCGCCCGCTCCTTCAGCGGCATGCCCGGAGTGATCCCCGGCACCGCCCCGCCGGTGTTGTAGCATTCGCAGTAGTTGCGCGTCATGCCGCCCAGAATCTGGTGCACGGGCAGGTTCAAGGCCTTGCCCCGGATGTCCCACAGCGCCAAATCCAGAGCCCCCTGGGCGTGCGTCTTCTCCCGACCCGGCGGGTAGAAGAAGGAGCGCTGCATGTCCTGCCACAGACGCTCGATGTGCTGCGGGTCCTGCCCGATCAGCCGTCCCGCGCACTGCCGGATCGTGTCCGTGAAGCCGCCCTCGCCGATGCCCGTGATCCCGGCGTCGGTCTCGATCGTAACCACCGTGTCGGCCTGATTGAACAACGGATTGGGACTCAGCGGTGCATACGCACGAATCCGCGTGATCTTCATTTTCGGCAACGCCGCCTGCGCGAGCGGGTACCGAGCCAATGCCGATGCGCCAGCCGCTGCGGCGGCCTTCAGGAATAGTCTTCTATCCATACAGGGAACTCTCCATCCGCATCCTATCCCATTGGGGCATCCGGTTGCCGGTTCCTGGAATCCATGCGGGCTGCTTTGGATGCCCGACGGGCGCTCGACGATTCGGAGATCGGTCGGGTTCAGACGATTGACGGGGCGCAGGTATATCGGCTTTGGCTTGCGAGAACTGAGGCGCAGCGTCCGCGGCTTGGGGGGCAATGACCGGATTTCAGCGCTCCACCCGATCCATGGCTTGTCGGAAGTCAGTTCCGATGCACGGATCGCGATGTGTACGCAAGCTTCGGTGGGTCGCCTTGTGCACCGGTTTGAAACACCCGTGGCTTCACGGGCAGCTTGGCGGCACATCACCTGAGGAGAAATACATTAAAATCTACCCATAAAGTAAGAAAAAGGTGCAAAGCTGGCGTGGTCCACCTAAATAAACTCGGACACTTTCCATGACGCAAATACAACTAACACCAATCATTGCATTTCTTGCTGTGCTCATCAGCCTACCAAAGGCGATCACTGATGCTACGCGCGACCGGCTAACTCTGGGAATATGCATCGGTATAGTATCAGCCATGTTTCTCTTGATGTTCATGGCGGTTGCCTACTTGCTATTTCTGTTGATGTAGCTAGGCATCAACTAAATGAGAGACATCTGATGCCACGCTCTCCACCAGCCTCCAGTTAGGGCAAATATTCCATCGTCGGTATTGACTCTACGGGGCGCAGAGACAGTCCAAGTTTGCCTATCTCGTCATCCAGCCGTGACTGAAGTTCAGGCGGCAGAGCATCCCGGAAGGCCGAGATCAAGCTACTGACTGCTGGAACACATCTGTCGTAGAAATCCATGTCGGGTCGAGTTTCCCGCCACCGGTGTGCGGTGAGGTGGGCAAGCCGCTTTCCTACTTCCGTCTTGACGTCCCCAACGTTCCAATCTTGCGGTGGCTGCGCGGTTGGGAATTTTCGAAACACCTCTGTGAAGTCGGCGGCCAAGAGGTCATCGTCGCGGCCTTTGGTCGCGTAAAAGAATTCTAGGAGTGTGCGGAGGTGAATCAGGAAAGCGTAGCCGACAGCTTGCGAGCAGCCACGATTCAAATGGAGTTGAACATCCCGACGGGCGAAGAGATCGAAATGATAAAACTCGAAGGCCAAGTGCGGAATCGACTCGCCGAGGTCGGACTCTGTTGGGTGTCTCAAGTCCTAATTATGCGATGTGGCATCACTCTTTCGGTGACAGAATGAGGGCGAGCACCGGGCCTTCACCTCGTTGGCCAAGTCGCGGACCGAATGCTCGCTGAACGCCCGCCCTTCGCCTTGAAGTCAGCGCTCAGTAGCGCTGTCGAGGGAAGCGACGAATTCCAAGCGCTGGCGTTCCCGCTCTTCCCGCAGTTCCAAGGCTTCTGACACGACGGCGGTCTCGTTCGCAATCCGCCCAGCGGCGCCGGCGAGTCTCGCTAGCTGCGCTTGACTGTCTGAAAACTGCACTTCCACCCGGCTACTCCCTCATTCAACCGCACCGATTTGCCTCCATCCCGCCACCACAGCCTCCAGCCACCGTCGCTGTTTATCCTCGAATCTCTCCGCCACTTCCTAGTTCAGTCCGAGCATATTCAGGCCGAACGCGGTGGCGGTATCCTATAAACGAGTGAGGTTGAAGAATCGATGGAAGTCCATTTTTCCCCGGCTGTACAGGACAAGCTCGACCGCATGGCTCGGGCGAGCGGCCGTCCGAGCCACGATCTGCTGGAAGACGCCGTGCTGGGATACGTCGATGAGCTAGCCGATGCTGGGCAAATGCTCGACCGTCGCTACGACGATTTGGCGAGCGGGCGGGTCCAAGCCATTGACGGTGAGCAAGCATTTCGTCTCCTAATGGCTAGAACCGAGGCGCAGCGTCAGCGGCTCGCGCGGCAGTGACTGGATTTAGCCTCCACCCCGAGGCCTCGGACGACCTCGAAGAGATTCGGTGGTATATCGCGGAAAACAATCCGGATGCCGCGGACCGGGTCTTGATGGAAATCTTGGATTCTATTCGTGCGCTGGTGTTGTTTCCCAACCAGGGCTTCCGCCGACCTTACATCGCCTCGGGGCCTTTGCGGTTCAAGGTTGTCCGGGAATACGTTGTCGCGTATGCGCCTGAGACGAAACCGCTGTGGGTGGTTGCGGTTTTTCACGGGCGCAGAAGTCCTCGCGTGGTAGCTGCCATGCTGCGCGGCCGGGAGTAGGCGTCCGCTCTGATTCTGCGTCTCGCGTCGGTGGCAGATTCGAGCCCAACGCTAGATGTCCAAGATCTCGTCACCTTCCACTGGCGGCGCGCCCTTTCCCGCGACCTCCAGTATCTGGATCGCCCGTGCCATATCGGCACGCCCGGCGCGTTCCCGAAAGTAGTCCGTCGTTCGAAGCGCGGACAGCTCCTCCACGAGCGAGGGTTCCACCCGGAGGGCTACATCAGTCTTGCGCATTTCCATTTTGAATCTCCACCTTCGTATGCCATGTCGCCATTTGGGCAACCCTTGGTACCGGCCCTGCAAATCCATGCTAACCTCACGTCCACATGAAGCTATCCATAGAACTGGACCGCGAGACGGACGGCAGGTGGATCGCCGAGGTACCCGAGTTGAACGTCCTGCTGTACGGGTCGTCCAAACAGGACGCCATTCAGCGGGCCCAAGCCGCAGCCAATGAAATTCTTCTCGACCGAATCGCCCACGCCGAACTGCCGGGTACCATAACAGCAATTTTCGACATCGCTGCATGAGTTCATGGCCATCGGCCAAGGCACGGCGCGTTTTCGCCGCCTTGAAGCGGATTGGGTGGCACCACGACAGTACAGTCGGCTCCCACAAGATCTTGAAGAAACCCGGTTGAGCCGACTATCCGTTCTCTTTCCACGATTCCGAGGAGCTGGTCTCCGCAATCCTCGCCAAGATTGTGAAAAGGACAGGTCTGAAGCCGGAGGATCTGTGACTTTACGAGACCACTCGCCTCGCCCCCTCCCCCTCCCAACCCGACCGCACCATCGCCACCGCCGCATACCCCACCACCACAATCACCAGCCACCGCAGAGCCGCCAACGGCAGCGACTTCACCACAAACGCCGCCAAGGGAACCCCCGCCAGCCCGCCCACCGTCAGTCCGAGCGCCACCGGGGCCAAATACGCCCGCTTCCACACAAACCTCGCGCTCGCCACCGGCATCAGAAATGCGGACGACCCCATCATGATCGGAAACGCCGCCGCCGGATTCATCCCCAGCAGGCTCACCATCGTCATGCAAGGCGCGTAGAACCCGATCCCCAGTGTGCTGATCGCCCCGAACAGGAAATTCCCGGCCACGCCCGCCGCCAGCCGCCACCCTTCCAACCCCAATGCCGCCCCGCCCGCCGGAAACAGGTCCAACTGGCGCGCCAGCATCGCCGCCACCGCCACCAGCAGCGCGCCGCCCATGCAAAATTGGACCGTCCGACGCCGCAACCCCGCCACCAGCCCGGCCCCGAACCATCCCCCGACCGTCGCCGCCCCCACCAGTAGCACCAAAGTCGCCACGTCGACCTGCACGGCGGCTATATAGATGAAGGCCTGGAAAATAGTCGGCAGCGTATGCCCCGCGTTCAGCGTGCCCGGCACCAACTCGTCCGGAACCATGCGCCGGAATTTGAAAATGGCCGTCGACGTGGCGAACGACCCAATCCCCAGCGTGTCAAAGAAATTCGTGACGAACCCGGTGGCCAGCGACGCAGCCGACAGCCCCCTGCCGCGCATACCCCACAGCGAACGCGCGAAGACCAAGGCATAGAACGACGTCGCCGCTGCCAAAGCACCGAAAATCGCAGCCTTCGGATTCATCCGGCTACCCTTGTCCCGCCCCCCAGAACTTCCATCCTCGGAGCAATTCCCAATCCCGGCTCGTTCGACGCTGCCAACCGCCCGTGATTCCTCTGCGGCGCGCCCTCCGCGATGCTCACGGTCACATAGCTGTTGAAATCCGTCGACGAAAACAGCAGATCCGGAGGCGTGCTGTGCGCCAGATGCGCAATCGCAGCCGTGATGATGTCGCCGCCCCAAGTATCCTCAATCGTCATCGCGATTCCCAGCGACACACACAGGTCCCGAATCTGCCGCGCCTTCGTGAGTCCGCCGACTTTCGAGATCTTCAGGTTGATAACGTCCATCGCCCGGTCCTGGTATCCCCGCAGCACCTGCGCCACATCGTCGATCACCTCGTCCAGTACAAACGGACGGTTCGTGTGCTGCCTCACCGCGAGGCATTCCTCATAGCGCATGCATGGCTGCTCGATGTAGACATCCACGTCGCGCACCGCGTCCGCGATCCGCACCGCCTGGTGCTGCGTCCAGCCCGTGTTCGCATCCGCCACCAGCACGTCGCCCGGTTGAAGCCCTGCCGCAACCACCTTGATCCGCTCGATGTCCACATCCGGGTTCCCGCCAACCTTCAACTGGAACTTGGTGTAGCCCTGGCTCCGGTAGTTTTGCACCGATTCGGCCATCGCCTCGGGTGATTGCTGCGAGATCGCCCGGTACAGCGCGAAATCGTCGCCATACCGCCCGCCCATCAGCACCGCCACCGGCAGCCCGCTCGCCTTGCCAAGGATGTCCCAGCACGCCATGTCGAGTGCTGATTTTACATAAGGATGCCCGCGCATCGCCCGGTCCATCGCTTGGTTGACGATTCCCAATTGCGTCGGGTCCAGTCCAATCAAATGTGGAGCCAGTTCCGCGATTCCGGCCCGTGCCCCGGCCGCATAGGCGGGCAAATAGGCCGGTCCGAGCGGGCAGACCTCGCCGTAGCCCGTAATCCCGGCGTCGGTCTCAACCTCCACGACAGTCGAATCAAACACACTGACGGAATTTCCGCCCGACCATTTGTAACTGCCCTCATGCAGGGGCAAATCCACCTGATACTGACTGATCCTGGTGATGCGCATGAAGTTGATTATCCTTCAACGCATCACCGGGGCCCGAAAATGGCCATTGCAGCCTTCGACGCTATAATTCAGGCAAGATGAAACGATCTCCGGCCCTTCTCCTCGCAGCGCTTTCCATCCTTTTGCAAACCGGCGGAAGCGCCCAGTCCAAGGCCGACCCCGCCCGGGTTGCGAAACTGCTGAACAGCGCCGTCGTCATCGACCTCCACGATGACACGACGCAAATGATCACCGACGAGGCCTACAACCTCGCCGAAAAACACTCCTACGGCCAAATCGACATCCCGCGAATGAAGGTCGGACACGTTGCCGGCCTATTCCTCTCCATCTGGACCGACACCGACCTCTTTACTCCCACCGAAACCGTCCGAAGGACTCTGCAGCAAATGGATGCGGTGCGCCGCGAAATCGCACGGCACCCATCGGAACTGGAATCCGCGACGACGGCCGACCAAATCGTCGCAGCCCACGGCCGCGGCCGGATCGCGATGTTGATGGGGGTTGAAGGCGGACACGCCATCGACTCCGACCTCGGAGTACTTCGCACGTATTACCAACTCGGCGCGCGCTACATGACGCTGACCCACACCAACCACACCCCCTGGGCCGACACCTCGAGTAAAACCGCAGTCCACAAGGGCCTGACCGATTTCGGCAAGCAGGTCGTCAAGGAGATGAACAGGCTCGGCATGATGGTCGACATCTCGCACGTCTCCGACAAAACCTTCTACGATGTACTTGCGACCTCAACGGCCCCCGTGATCGCCAGCCATTCCTCCTGCCGGGCACTGGCGAACGCACCGCGGAACATGACGGATGACATGCTCCGTGCCATCGCAGCCAAGAACGGTGTGGTCCACATCAACTTCTTCGAAGGCTTTCTGGATGAGAGTTATGGCGCCCGGATGAAAACCGTAACTCCGGAACTGGCCGAACAGGCTGCTCTGGACAAGAAGACGCCCAAGTTCGGCGACCGCACGGCATACGGTCCGGAGTCGCGCAAGATCAACGCCAAACGCATTGCCAAGCTGGGACGGATCCCGCTTTCGAAACTGCTCGACCATTTCGAGCACGCGGTCAAAGTGGCCGGCATCGACCACGTGGGCCTGGGCTCAGATTTCGACGGCGTCGAGGATCAGCTGCCGGAGGGCATGGAAGACGTCTCGAAATTGCCGAATCTGGTTGCTGGACTGATGGATCGGGGCTTTTCCGACGCCGATATCCTGAAGATCCTTGGAGGAAATACCCTGCGCGTGATGCGCGATGTGGAGAAGGCGGCCAAGTAGAACTCGCCCGGCAAAGAAAAAAGGTGGGCAGCACAAGGCCGCCCACCTTTTTGACAAACCGAATTTTCCGAGCTTCTAGCTCAGAACGTAGCCCTTGCGGAAGTTCGGCTTCAGGTACTTGTTGGCTTCCGGGCTATTGCTAAACCGGCCCTTCACCGCGTCCCACTCCAGCTTGCCTTCCACCCGCAGCGCGATCACGCCCAGCAGCATCCACTCCACGAACGGCACCGCCGCGTTGAAGTTCGAGCATGCCGGATCCCCGCCCTTGCAGGCCCGGAGCCAGTCCTGGTAGTGTCCCGGCGACCGAGTCAACATCGGTTCCGGCATCTTGTAATCCCGCATCTTCTCGGCCACAGGCAGCAGACGGGTCTGCTCGCCGTAAGTTCCGGTGGTCATCATACCCTTGTCGCCGATGAAGAGGCTGCCGTTGGGCTGGGTCGGACGGGTTTCTGGAGCAATCGCATCCTCATAGGCGGCCCAGTTGAACACTCGGCCGACATAGCCGGTGGAAGCTGCGGGGGTGCGCGGCGGATCGCTGGCCCTGCGCGGACGCGACGGCAAGTCGCCAAGCAGTTCGCCCGATGGAACACCGTCGATCTTGGGGCTTTCCTTGAGACCGTCGTGCCAGAAAATCGTCACCGGCGGCATGCTGCCCCGAGCCGGGAAGGTGTACTTGATCACCGACTTCTTCGGGAACATGAAGTTGCTGGTGCCTTCCTTGCTGATGCACTCCACCGTCGTCGGGGCGGATGTGCCCAGCCGCAACGCCAGATTCGGTGCGCCCAGGATGTGGCACGCCATGTCACCGAGTGCGCCGCAGCCGAAGTCATAGAATCCACGCCAGTTGAACGGCTGGTAGAAGTTGCCGTACTGGTTCGGATAACCCTCGCCGCCCGTAGTGAAAGGACGGTCGGCGGCGCTTCCCAACCAGGACTGCCAGTCGAGCGTTGCCGGGGTCGGCGTTGGAGCGGGAATCTCGGTCACGCCCTGCGGCCACCACGGACGATCAGTCCACGCGTGGACTTCCTTCACGTCGCCGATGGCACCAGACCAGAGGATTTCGGCAACTTGGCGGGTGCCTTCGTTGGAGTAGCCTTGGTTGCCCATCTGCGTGGCGACACCGTATTTCTTCGACGCCTCCAGCATGGCGCGCGCTTCCCACACCGTGCGGACCAGTGGCTTCTGCACGTAAACGTGCTTGCCGAGCTGCATGGCCGAAATCGCTGCCGTGGCGTGCATGAAATCCGGAATGGTGACGATGACCGCGTCGATGTTCTTATGCTCCTTGTCGAGCATCTTTCGGAAATCGGAGAACTTGGGTACCTTCTCGTATTCCTTGAACTTCTTGGCAGCCCGAGCCTCGTCGACGTCGCAAAGCGCGACGATATTTTCCTTGTTGCAGCCCGTGATATCGCTATCGGCCTTGCCGCCCGCGCCGATGGAGGCAATGTTCAGTTTTTCGTTGGGCGACTTGTAGCCCAAAGCCTTGAGTGAGGGGGTGCTCCCGAATCCGGCTGTTGGAATGGCACCGGCAAGCAGAGAGCCGTAAAAGAAGTGTCGTCTGTTCAGTTCCATGAACGTAGTGGCCTCCCGTCGGCCATCCATAATTATATGCCTGGAGCTGCGGAGGCCATCTATGGTCTTGACAGAGCCTTCACAAATTCGTATAGGAACGTCTGCCCCTCGTAGAACGACTTGACCAGCATACGCTCATCCCTGCCATGAGCACGCACATCGTCGCGGTCGATGAAGAACCCTTGCACGCCATAGGTGGGAATTCCGGCGATTCTCAAATACCGCCCGTCGGACCCGCCCACAGCCATCGTCGGCACTGCAACAACCCCTGGCCACATCGTGTCGGTAATCCGGTCGAAGGCTTTCAGAACATCGGTGCGGAGCGGCGACGCCGGGCTCGCGCCTTCGTTCAGCGATACGGTCACCGTCACTTGGTCGTCGTGGATTGCCTTCGTGATCTCGGCCACCACGCGATCCAAGTTATCGTCCGGCAGCAACCGGCAATTCACGTTTGCGGCAGCCAGCTGCGGCAGCGCATTCGTAGCATGGCCGCCTTCGAGCATCGTCGCCACACATGTCGTCCGCATCATCGCATTCAGCGGGGCCGACGCAGCCGCCACCCGGCGCATCGCCCCTTCATCACCTGCAGCCACTCCAGCCAAGTCCTTCGCAAATGCTCCGCTCTCCATTTGGCCCATCTTTTGGAAGTAGGCCTTGGTGATATCGGTCAAATGAAAGCCAAACTCGAAGGTGGACAAGCGATAGAGTGCCCCGGCGAGATGGTAGATCGCGTTGTCCGGTACAGGGCGAGCGCTGTGTCCACCTTTGTTACGGACCTCCAAGCGCAAATTCGCGAACTGCTTCTCGGCGAGTCCGATATCGTGCTCCACCTTCTTGCCGTCGACCAGCATGCCGCGCGCGCCTTCGTTGAGCGCAAACTCGGCCTCGATCAAATCCCGGTGCTTCTGCAGCAGCCAATCGACGCCGTTGTACGGGCCACCGCCCTCCTCATCAGCCGTCAACGCGAGGATCAGATCCCGGTCCGGCTGGAATCCTTCACGCTTCATCCGCAGTAGAGTAGCCACCCAGACCGCCGCCTGTGCCTTGTCGTCGGCTGTCCCGCGGCCATAGAAGTATCCATCCTTTTCGAGGAAGGCAAACGGATCGGTGGTCCAATCCTCGCGCTTGGCCTCGACCACGTCGATATGGGCCACCAACAGGATCGGCTTGCGCGCGCCCGTGCCCCGGTATCGGACGACGACGTTCGCCTTGCGCGGGATTGCGCCGCCAACAAAGATGTCGGAGGCGGGGAATCCTGCCGCACGAAACCGCGCCGCGACGGATTCGGCAATCGGAGTCGTTGTGCCCGTGGTGAAACCCGACTGCACCTCCACCATCTCCTTGTAGATCTGCCGGGCAAGTGCGCGCTCGCTTTCGGGCGGCATATTGTCGGCGGCGAAAGCGGAAATGCAAACGAGGGCAATCAGGTATCGCATGCGATGTATTGTCGCATTACAATCAAGTCATGGCCGACGGTGCGGAAGAACGCGAGGAACTGAAGAAGCGCTTGGAACAGGAAAAGCGAGAGAACCGCGAAGAGGGACTTCGCCCGGACCCGCTGGAAGACTGGGGCCCGGAGCGCGGCGGCTCCTAGGAGTCCGCTACCACCCATCTCCACCATGCGGTTAAACTAACAGAAACCGCATGGAAAGCACACGCGCCCGCTGGGACGCCTACCTGTACGCCCTGACCGTCTTCGTCTCGGCTTTTCTCCTATTCCAAGTGCAGCCGATCATCGCCAAGATGATCCTCCCTTGGTTTGGCGGCACCTCGGCCGTCTGGAGCACCTGCATGCTGTTCTTCCAGCTCGTGTTGCTGGCCGGGTATCTCTACGCCCACCTGCTCCATGAAATGCCAGGCACGCGCCAAGCCACGGTGCACACGCTGCTTCTGGTCGTCAGCCTAGCGGTATTGCCGGTGATGCCGAATCCCTCCTGGAAGCCCACGGCGGACAGCAACCCCACGTTCCTGATCCTTGGCTTGCTCGGCGTCACCATCGGGCTGCCCTACATGATTCTTTCCACCACCAGCCCGCTGCTGCAATCCTGGTACGCACGCCGGGCCGGAACGGTCCCCTACCGCCTTTTCGCGCTCTCCAACCTGGCCTCGATGTTGGCACTGCTCACCTATCCATTCCTGATCGAGCCCAATCTCTCGGTCAAGATGCAGAGCTACGTCTGGTCCGGCACATACCTGGTGTTTGCCGTCCTCTGCTCCACCACGGCATGGATGGCGGCGCGCTCGCACGGCACCCAGGTAAAAATCGCCAAGCAGGGCGACGCCCCCACCCTCGGACTGCAACTGCTCTGGATCGGCCTCGCCGCCATCGCCTCCACCTTATTGATATCGGTCACCACATTCCTGACCCAGGACGTCGCCGCGATTCCGTTCCTGTGGGTGGTCCCACTAGCCCTCTACCTGCTCACGTTCATCCTTTGTTTCGAATCGACCAAATACTACAACCGCACGATCTTCTTCCCGCTGCTGCTGGCCGCGCTCGGCTGTTTCGCGTTCTTCCTCGGACCGAAGTCGATGAAAGTCCACATGGGACCCACCATCGCACTGATCTCGGCCTCGCTCTTCGTCTGCTGCATGGTCTGCCATGGGGAACTCGTCCGCCTCAAACCCCACCCTAGCCGCCTGACCGGTTTCTATGTGATGGTTTCCGTCGGTGGAGCCGTCGGTGGACTGTTCGTGGGTCTAGCCGCCCCGCATATTTTCAACGCGTACTACGAATTTCCCATCGGACTGGCGGCACTGGCGGCGCTTGCAGTGATGCTGCTTTTCCGCGAAAAGCCAAAACCCGTATACAAGGGTCTTCTGTTGGCGGGACTCCTGGGCTACGTCGTGACCCTGTCCGTTCTGACCAAGAATACGGTCACCGGCTACCGGGCAATCGCGCGCAATTTCTACGGGGAACTGCGGATCGAGGACGAAGGCGATCCCAAGACGGATTCCGACGCCGACCGGAAACTGCTCCACGGTCGCA
>CAITMP010000270.1 GCA_903893525.1 uncultured Acidobacteriia bacterium
CGGCATCCCAGTCGCCACGCTGGACGGCGTCTCGGATCTGCGACAAAGTCTGGCTGTTAGAGAGTTTGGAGTCCATTGCTTTGGCTGTTGGTCGCTCCGGTGTAGCTGGCGAATAGTCCCGTGATGTAACTGACCTGGCTTTCCAAACTCGCCAGTGTGGAGTCCGCCTTGGCAATGCGAGCAGTCAGGCTCTTTTGCAAGGTCGAGAGTGTCGACTGTTGCTCGGATATTTTGGCCTTCTGTCGAAGGATGGACTTGGAAATGTCTGCTTCCTCATTACGGAGAAATCCGGTGGCTGGATCTTCGGCCCCGGCAAGGAGATCAGTGGCCGTCTTCAGGAAGCCCGACGTGGTGCCCGAACCCAGCGTGGAGAGAAGCGTGGAGAAATTCGCACCCGCAGCGGAGCTGAAGGCTGTGGACGCAACCGAAAGATGGCCTGTCTTGTCGAGGGTGACACCGAACGCCGCCAGCGATTTCGACGGCGACCCATTTGTATAGTTTCCAAGCTTCTGAAGAAGACCTGTCAGCGTTTGAATAACGCTATCGCCCTGCAAGATACCTCCACCCTGCCCGTGATACTTGGCGAGCACATCCACCGCGGAATTGTAGGCTCGTGCGAGGGACGACAATGCAGACGACACGGCCGAGGGATTGTTCACAACCGCAATGGTGGTGGATTGCCCGGACGGACTCTCTGACAGAAGGGTAGCGGTAATCCCCGGTGACAAGGTAATCGTGCGGCTGTCGGACGTGATAGATGTTGGCAGGCCATTGAGCTTGTAGGAAGCCAAGCTGCCGGCAGTCGAACTGGAAAGAAGGCTAGTTCCTGAATCGGTCAGGTCGATCGCATCCGATCCCAGTTTCACGGCCCGTAGGGACAACCTGTAGTCGGGGGCCGAAGTCGAACCGACATTGACTGCAGTAGCCTGCACCTTGTCGCCCGCTTGGGAATTGATTGCGCTGACAAGATCGATCAGCGAGGTTGAGGCGGGAGTAATAGTGGTGGAACTAGATCCGACGGTCAGCTGCAGCGATGCCGCGCTACTCAGTCCCTGGGAGGATGGATTGGAGATGACCGCAGTACCTGCGCGGCTCAGCGAAGTGGAAAATGCACCGAGGCTGGTGACCTCGATGGAGTAGCTGCCAGCGGTCGCGCCGGACTGGATGGATGCGCTGACGATTCCTGCGTCGGATATGGAAGAGTTCAGAATTCCGGTCTTCAGGGTGTTGTCCAAGGAAGAGATGGACTGTTGGAGAGAAAGAAAGGTGGTTTCGAGACCCTGAACAGCGCTCTGCTTGGCGTTCAGGTCGTTCAGTCCGTTATTAAGGGATTGCAAGGGCAAAGCGGCAATTGCCTCCGCACGCTGGAGCACGGATTGGAGGCTGGACGCGTACTTGCTGACGCCCGAGAATCCTTGCGTCAACGAATCCGGAGAAATGCTATTGCTTGACATCTTTCGCCCTTCCGAAGGGGTCGGGAGATTCTAGCCCGACCCCTTATAACTCGAACTAACCCTTCAACAGGGAGAGAACCGCTTGCGGTGCCGAATTTGCCTGCGCCAAAGCCGCGAGTGATGCTTGTTGGAGCACCTGTGCTTTGGTCAAGTTTGCCGCCTCAGCTGCAACGTCCGCATCCCGGATCCCGGCCTGCGCAGCGGAGTAATTCGTGATCTGGGACTGGGCAAGATTCACCGCATAGGTAAGCTTGTTCTCGCCGGCACCGATTTTGCCCTGTACGAAACCGAGGTTGGTAACCGCAGTTTGGAGGGCGGTGAGTGCAGCAATGGCGTTGCCGGTGTTGGAAGCCGAATTCGACGCCGCAGTCACCGCCTGGGAACCGACGGTGCCGAAAAGACTTCCAGTGCCGCCGCCACTGCCTGCGGTGAATGCCGTTTCGTTGACGGAAAAGCTGTTGGAACTTTGAATCGAAACATCCGTTCCGTTTGCAGCCTTCACCGCATAGATGCCGGAGCCAGCCAAAGCTGTATTGATAGTTGTAAGAGTGTTTGTGAGTGTATCCGCATTGGCCGAGGTCAGATTGATTGAGTACGACCCGGCCGAGTTCTGCACTACAAACGTCTCGGTTGCGGCAGTACCGCCACCCGCCGCGAAAGCGGCAAACGTCCCACTTCCAATTGAGAAGTTGGCTCCGTTGACCGCAGTTCCAGTGTTCGATACAGGTCCCGTCCCGGCGGCCGTCGTACTCACCGAATAGGTGGTTGAGCCACCAAATTCGAGCGTACCGGAGCTGGAGATAGCAGCGGTAATCCCATACGCTTGCAAGGAAGTGTTGAGATTTGAAATCACTTGCGTGCCGGTAAGCCCCGCGCTGCCGCCGGACACCGTGGCTGTTACGTCCTGGTTGCCGGTTCCCGTGTTGAGGTGGAAGGTGAACGACTGGGAGGTTGCAGTCAGGAATGTTGCCGCAGCGTCATCCAAACGAACGGTGTTGCCGGAGATCAAGGTTCCGCCACCGGCCACGCTAGTGGTTGCGATTCCAAGAGCGGTTGAATCCACCGCATTGTTCGCGCCACTCAGGTCAACCGAGACCTGGGCGTTTGCCGAGTTGGTACCACCTCCGACGTAGGTCACCAAGTTGGTATTGTAGAGGCCGCCAGTATTCAGCTTGACGTTGGATGCCTGCCGGTTGACTTCCGAAAGGAGACCTTGGTACTCCGTGTTCAGCGTTCCACGATCACCGGTAAAGGTCGCGGAGGCCGACTCGGTCGCAAGAGTCCGGAGGCGATCCAGAATTTGCGAAATATTGTTCAGACCGCCGTCGACGATCTGGAGCGAGCTGATGCCGTTCTGCGCATTCAGTACGCCTTGTGTGAGCTCCGCCGTGTCGCCGCGGTATTTGTTGGCAACTGCCAACCCGGCGGCATCGTCAGCCGACGAGTTGATGCGGTAACCCGACGAGAGTTGCTGGATGGTGTCACGTTGAAAGTTGCCGTTGATGCGGATGAAATTCTGCGCTGTCAACGAGGCTACGTTGGTTTGGATCGATAACGACATTCGTTGTCCTTAGAGCCCGATACTTGCCCGTCATCATGCCGGGTGCGGGTTTTCGTCGATTCATTCGACGATGCCCGCGGTATCTTCCTGAGTTACTTATCGACCGTCTCCGCCGCTGTTTTAGCGGATTGCGGTGAAAGATTATTGAGAAGCCGGAGCAGGTCCCCAACCCCATCCGCACCGAGGGACTCGACCAAATCCCCAGCCTGCTTGTTCTCGGCGGCGAGGGCCATGGTCTCCTTCCGGGTGACAGGCACGTCGCGTGGAGCGGTAATACCCAGCTTCACCCTCGTCCGGGAGATCTCGATCACTTCGATTTCGATGCCGTCGCCCAGTTGGATGGCCTCGCCGACACGGCGCCTAAGTACTAACACAATGCCTCCCAGCGGCCGCCGGCCGCAAGCCTAAAGTGTGCCGGGCGGCACGAGCCCACAGCCTGCACACAGCGGAAATTGTGCAGGTTGATAACGACCGGTGCAGCTAGATTTGTCTGCACGGAACCTCCCGAGGGGATCAACAGGGCCAAGCACAAGATGTCCTCGCCAATAACCGGGGAACTGAACGGTGGCAACTCCAGAGCCGCCGAGTCATCCTCGGACAGGTCCAAACGAAAGTTCGGATCAACAATCAGCGTCGGCAGGGTCACGAAGCAGAGATCTGGCGATGCGGTGCTATGCAGATAGATCAAGGGGCGCTGTGACGGAATCTCGACAGGAACCATCCTGCGCTCGGACTCAAAACCGGGAAGGCCCAACGGAAGATAAATCTCCGAGCAGGGATCGAGTTCTATGTCACCCAGACGGGTGGAACGAAGAACATGACTGCTGGTCATGCAGCCACATCCTTGAGCGGGGGATCACATTGAGACGGCAAGATCAGCGGGGTCGAGTAGGTCGTTGGAAAATTCGACCTGTCCCGGATTTGGAGACTCAGCCGCCGGCGGTCCGGCGGCACCGTGAGAGTGTATCGTGCAACGAGTGCGTCCTGGAAACGTCGCCATGCGTCGGCAAAGGCAGCTTCTTGGATTTGAGGAACGGCAAGACCATTCCCGTGCCCAATAGGGAAAGACTCCTTGGACGTCCAGCAGTGAAGGCGAATCCTCCGCTCGGCGCATTCCATGGACAACGCGTTCAGGTCAACACCGGAAGAATCCGGCCCGCCGAGAAACACGACCAAATGTTCCTCGGTTCCGGTGCGGTCTAAACGCAGAAGACTCCGGATGCTGCGCGAGGCAGAAAGCGTACCAGCTGGGCCAGAAGACAGAAGCCTCGAAATTGAGCTGGGATCTGTCAGGAACTCCGGCAGCAACAACTGTTGCGCTGGTGCCACCGAAGCGCCGTAAACGCTGATCGCCCAGCGATCGGACCGGGGCTTGCGTCCCAATGCACCAGCCAACACGGCGGCAAGACCAGGGCTGGCTGATGGAAGGGCAACGCGAATCGCGGTATTGAGCCCACCACGCGATTCCACGACCGAGTAGTCAAGAACCGGATCCGCATCCCGGTGCGCAAAGAAATCTATGGGCGGTAGGGCCTGAGCGAACTTGCCGTCCGACGATTCAGGATAGATCCAATACTCGTGGCGATCAAGTCGCAATGGCATCGTCGCGAGCCAGACACGAAGGGTCGATACGCTACCGCTGTGGATAGGGACAAGTTCCCGCAAACTGCGGAGACAGGTCGAACTTAAGTCGGGCAAACCCGATTGGGAGGCACGCTGTAGACAGCTACCAAACCGGGCGTCCGCAGTCCTTCCCATCACCCACGCTGCCGTTACCCGAAATTCAGGCGCTGGCGAAGCCAACATTCGATCCAGTTCAGTAAGCGCCCGGGGGTCACCAGCATTGTAGAGTGCCAAACACGCGTTACCGGCAACCCGGTTGTTTGAATCGGAAAGAGCTAGCTCAATCAGCTTTCCGCCTTTCGCGCGTTCGCTACTCCACAGCGCCTCGACAATATTGGCCCGAATCCGGGGATCTCCGCCTTCAAACCGTGCAGCAGAAGCGCTCTCGCTATAGCGAAAGCGTGCGAGGAGGGTGGCACACTTGGATCTGATGCGCTCGTCGGCATGGTCATAGAGCCGACTAACGGACCGCCAATTCGCCACTTGCGCCGGATACTCCGCCACCAGATCCAAGACCCTGAGGACCGATGGAGCATCCAGGAGATCCGGGCGGACGAACACTCCTTCGACAAGCTGGTTTAGGAAGGCAGGGTCCAAGGCGAGTAGGCTGCGTGTGAGCGCCACTGACTGCGGCAGCGTGCTGATTGCCGGATCCGCGACGGCAGAGACCAAGAGGTCTCGACTTCTCAAAAGTGTCAGGGCGTAGCGGATGCCACGTCCGGAAACATCGGGATTCTCGACTGCAACAATGGCTCGGACAAACCCATCCGCGTCGCGGGACAAGTAGTCGCGGAGAGCGCGACCTACGCCCGCCGGGTCCCCCGAGAAGCGGCTCAGGGCCGCATGGATCGTCGGGACAGTCATATCAATTCATCCCGGAAAAGCTCGGATACTCGGAAAGCAGCCCGGCGTCCCGAACTCACCATTTCGCCAAGGTACTTTTTTTCGCCATTGACCATCAGATCCACAGGCTTTGCGAGGGGGTACTCGAAGCTCAAAACATCGCCTTCTTCAAGATTCATCAAATCGCGCAAGAGAAGCCGGGGTCCCGTTAGCAACACCTCGGACTGCAGCTTGGACGCCCGAATAGTGTCAAGGACGCGGGCCTGCTCATGGTCGGTTGAGGCGCTCTTCCGAAGCGACCATTGCTGGTCAAACTTCTGCCGCATCATCTTAATAATGATGGACGGCATTGCGATGTTCATCATGCCGATGGAATCGCCGATCCTGATCTCGATGGCGACAGCCACCACGGCCTCCGTCGGTGCTAGAATTTGTAGGAACTGCGGCTCGGTTTCGACGGTGTCTATCGCAAAATCAATGTGGGTCACAAACTTCCATGCCTCGCGCAGATCACGAAGTATCAACCTGAACAGTCCATCCAAGAGAACCTGTTCGATCTCCGTGATCTCGCGCTGGGAGTTGAATTGAAGCTTCCCGTCACCGCCAAGGAGAATTTCCAAGATCGGGAAGATCAACGATGAGTTGAGTTCCAGAACGGCGTTGCCGTCGTATGGCTTCAACCCCAACGACGCGATGCATGTTGGGGAAGGAAGACACTCAAGAAATTCAGAGTAGGACAACTGCTCCACACTTACGAGATTTACGATCAGGTACGTCCGCAGGTACGCCGACAAGCTGGAAACGAGATTTCGCACAAAATTGTCGTGCAACTGGTGGATTGCCCGCAACTGCGACTTGGCAATTCGGTCGGGTCTCCGAAAATCAAACAGCGCGGCGAGCTTCGCCCCGGCTCGCTCCGCCTGCCGGCCTTGGATATTTTGGAATACCGCATCGATCTCTTGTTGACTTAGCTGTCGGCCCATAATTTTGCCCGGCTCACCCCAGGTAGTCGAAAAGGCTCCGCTGGGAGATCTTTGCCTGCGCGCCAAAGGCTGCGGATTGAGCGGTCTGCTCCAGCGATAAATCAGTAGCTGCTTGGGCGACGTCCGTGTCCCGAATGTCTGAAATCCGAGACTGGAGGGATGCAATGGTCTCAGCGATACGGTTCTGCTCGGCGCTGATGTGGTTAGCGTCGGTGCCATAGGCAGCTTGCTGTTGATTCAGCCAATCAGAGGCACCCTTCAGCGATTCGATGGAATTGGTGATGCCCGTTGAATCGTTGGACTGCAGAGCAGTGGCGAGGCCCTGCAAGGCGGCGAACACGTTGTCGGATGCAGGTACTCCCGCCGAATCGGAATGGTCGAAGATCGTCAACGCAGTCCGGGCCCGATAAACCGATTGACCCTCGGGATTCACAATGGTTCTAGTTCCGACGGCGGTGGTCAACCTGTCAACTCCAGTGCCACTAGATGCGTTGACGGCATATGGCGGAGTTTGGTCTTGGTCCCCGCCAAAAACAAACCGGCCTTCCACAGAGGTGTTGGCTGCCGTCACAGCTTCCTGCAACAGGCTGTGGACCTGAACGGCAAGGTACTGGCGATCAGTGGCGCTGGTTCCCGAGCTCGCTCCTTGCGTGGCGAGTGAACGTGCGCTATCGAGCAACGTCGTCACCGAGGAAATGGCCTGCTCTGCCGTGGCTACTTCGGCTTGGACTCTACCCAGATTGGATTGATAGGTCTTGGAGGATGCTAAATGAGAGCCGAGATCCACTAATGCGGCTGTCTGGGACGGTGCATCCGACGCATCTTGTACGCGAAAGCCGGAGGAAATTTGCCGCTGTGTCTTGACCTGCTGCCGTTGCAGATTTGTGATCCCGTCGAGGAACCAGTCGGACCCGATACTGGACACACTGGATATCATTTGATCAGGTTGACCTCGTCGTTTGTCAGTTGGTCAAGCACGGAAACTATCTTGGCCGCTGCTTCATAGGCTCGCTGAAGGGAGGTGATATTCACGGCCTCTTGATCCAAGGAAACACCTGAAACGGCTTTGCGATTGGCAACGGCCGCAGTTACCGAAGATTGGTCGGTGGAGCTCTGTTGCGTTGCGTCCGAATACTCTTGGCCAACTCCCGACGCGATCGAAGAAAAGAATGCTTGGGCGGACAGTCCTCCTATTTGATCAAGCGGCTGGGAGGAGCCAGCCAGTTGGGCCAGTTGGTTCGCGATACCATTGGACAGCCCTCCGGCACCTGCACTTGCAAGGGCTAGTCGGTCATTGCTAACGGATGGCTCGACACTAAGCGTTCGCGCGACGTTCGCATCGTTGCCTTGGTCGTAGGTGTACAAGGCGGTACCAACCGCTCCAGACGGGGTTACGCCCGACGTCAGCAGCGTGTTGACGCGCGCCGCGAAGCCTTTCGCAAGGACGTTCAAACTGCCGATATTTCCGTTGCCGCCAATGATGGAGGCAATCGTTTGGTTTCGAACTCCAACCAGGGCTCCCAATTGCCCTGATACGGGAACTGCGCTCGCACCACCTCCGGACGAAGAGAGCTGGGAACCTTCGGGAGCTGATGCATTGACCGAAATGGCGAATGATTGATCACCCTCAACAAGAGGGAGGCGCCCACCGACCAGGACGGCAGCGGTACCGTCGGCGTTGTTAGAGACATTGATAGGGACAAGGGTAGAAAGATCATCCAGTGAAGATCGAAGCTGGGAATCGACGGCTGGATCGAACTGACTATTTCTTTGCGTCTGGGCATTGAAGGAACTGATCTTGCGGCCAAGAGCATTGATCTGGGCTACCGTGGAGGCAGTAGCGGAATCAATTTGTTTTTGCTGGGCATCGAGGGAGGCGGCAACGGAATTGAATGCCTTCGAAACGGCGGCGGCGGAAGAAAGGGCGATACCACGAAGCGTCGGGTCATTCGGGGTGACACTGGCATTTGAAAACGCCGTGGAAAATCCTTGGAGAGCCGCCAATATTCCGGAGGCACCCGTTATGTCAAAAAGCTGGTTGATCTGAGCCAACTGAGCAGTCGTTGCCACACTGGCTCCCGACCGGGTCTGGGAGTCTCGGACTTGGTTGTCACTACCTAAATCGCCAGTGGAACTAAGAACGACCCGGTCCGATCCACCTTGGAGATTGCTTCCGAGAGGCAAGACCAATGCGCGCACAGCGGCGTAGCCCGGCGTAGCCGAGTTCGCAACATTCTGTTGATCGGCCGACAGAGCCTGACCAAATGTCCGAAGTGCTCCGGCTGAAGTCTGTATGGCTGAGAGGAGAGACATCGTCACCCACCTGCATTGCCAACGATGGCACTAGTGATCGCCAGCGAAGAAAGGCCATAAGTGCCCGCATTGACGGAGGCAGCCAATCGTTGAATGCGAGCGGAGTGCTCCCCGCTTGCCCGGTTCAGGACTCCGATGGCATCAGAAAAGGAAACGCTGTCGGCGGACAAATTGATCGTTCTGCCGGAGGCAGTTGAACCGGCTCCCGAAAAGCCAGCCACCGTTCCAACATTCTGACTCGCCACCCCCGATGATGTATCTAGCTGCAGTCGCATGTGTTAGCCCATCCGCATTTGGATTCAGAGGTGGTTAAAGTCCGTGACTCCCCGACTCCAGAGCGCCCGCCGTAATCGTCCCAAGGCATTCTGATGGATCTGGCAGGCACGACTTTCGTTCACATGCAACATGTTGCCAATTTGCCGGAGGGTAAGACCGCTCGCATATCTGAGGCGAACTACGGCCAAATACCTTTTCGGCAGCCTTTGCAGCTCCTCCGCAATAATACTGACACGCTGTTCGCGCTGGGCCGAATTGTGTGGCGAATTCTCGCTGGAGTGCTCGCGGAGCGATTCGGCATCCGAAGTTTCACTCTGAGACTGACCGAAAGCCAAGGGCAGCCGTTCTCGTCCAGCATGCCTTCGGACCATGTCCAGCATTTCGCCTCGAATGCGAAACTTTGCGTAGCCAGCCAAGGGAGCTCCAAATTCGGGTTCGAAAGCATGTGCTGCTTTCAGGAGACCGACATTGCCAGCTTGAACCAAGTCCGACATTTCGATACCGCAGCCCTTCGGCAAGCGGGAGTGCAGCCGACCTGCCAAAGAGCGGACCAAGGAATTCAACTCATCTACCATTTGGGGCGGCAAGAGCATGCCACCGGAAGGTGCGACACCGTCCAAACGGGCCGACGCACCACCCACCATAGCTTCCGTCATGTGCTAAGGATAGAGTGGCGAGCGGGACTTTTTTTCTCACGCTTTTCAGGAATTTTATTTTAGGCGTGGGCAAGCCCCAATACCGGAATGCGGGATCTCAACGATGCCTGCTCGAAAACCGGTGCCAAGCCAATGCGCACTTCAAATTGCTCACCCTCGGTTGAAAACGCCACGGCGACACCACTCAAACTGCTCGCGCTGCGAAACTGGAAATTCCGTCCGTGGACAACAGTTGGGACGCTGATCGCAAGCGGGCCGGTAAAAGCCTCGACACCGTTCTTGATGTTGCCTACCACCATGTTGGTCACCTCTGCGACCACATCAAGTACTTCCTCATCGATGATTGGCTTGCCCTCCACGGGAGCCGTCCCCAACATTCGAGCGCTTAGCAAACTCGCAAGGGCAGGTGAGCAACAGAACACGCCCGAACCGCCCCATTCACCCGTGATGCCGACCAAGGAGACCAAGCCCCCATTGGAAGGCATGGTGTCTCCTAGAACAGCAGTGAATTCCACTTGCATGTCGAGCATCATGGAAAACACCTCAGAAGTAGCATCGGTGACACTCCGCACCAAAACGTCTTGATCCATCATTGATATTCCTTTCGCGCCGCGAACAGTGCGCCGTTGCGCAATCCGACGCCTCATTGAGTCAGACTTCATTCTGTCTATCGGCGAACGTTGGGAAGAAGTTTAGGGTTCCACGCAACTTTCCTTGTCAGATTTTTTCTTGGTCAAAAAAACTCTAAAGGTTTTGGCCCCCGCGTCGATAGGAGTATGTGATCACTCAACTCGCATGGATCCCATCGCCAAACTCCCCGTCAACGTCACTTCCGGTGGACTGGCGTCGATTCGTGAACATTCGGGGCTCCGGTGCCGAGCTTGCACACGAGGACGGGACAGGTGTCATATTCGAAGTCGCCGTGGAAAAGGACGCCATCCGGCTCCAGCACGTCTTGTCACACCGAGATCCTCGAAACGTTGTCATATACGATCCGACTGGGGTGTGGAGCATGGTGAAACAACATCCAATTCTGAGCACCATCCGAGTGACACGCAATTTGGACGACCTTGAGGCCGCGATGAACGAAATGCGCGAAGGTACTGCGGCTCAGGTGAGGGTAACCATTGAATCGGGAATCGCTCTGATTGGTGTCAGCCCTGCTATCAAGCGAATCGAGCAAGAGATTGCACAGGTCGCAAACCACCGATGCAACTTGCTGGTTGAAGGCGAAACCGGGACTGGCAAGGAGGTTGTCGCCAAAGCGACCCATGCATCGGGAAGTAGGCGCCGCGGCCCGTGGATCGCGGTAAACTGCGGGGCCATTCCTGAATCGCTGCTGGAAGCAGAACTGTTTGGTCACGTGAAGGGTGCGTTTACAGGGGCAATCCAGATGCGGATTGGGAAGTTCGAAGCGGCAAATCAAGGCACCATCTTCTTGGATGAGATTGGAGACATGCCCCTATCAACCCAGGGACGCCTACTACGGGTGATCCAAGAACGGGAAATCGAACGTTTGGGTGGGAACGAAAGGATTCCGTTGGATGTCCGAGTGATTGCAGCCACCAATGTCAACTTGGCCGAGCGTGTTCGCCAAGGCACCTTCCGTCAAGACCTGTTCTATCGCTTGAATGTTTTCAGGATTGCGATTCCACCGCTACGAGAAAGGAAGGAGGACATTATTGAATTGGCGAATCACTTTCTAACCAAGATCTGCACGAGTGAACAGCTCACACAAAAAGTCTTGGACCAAGACACGATCAGGTTGCTTCAACAACACTCTTGGCCCGGCAATGTGCGCGAACTGGAGAACTGCGTGGAGAGAGCCGTTATCCTGAGCGGATTCCGCAAGGCAATCCATCAGACGGACATTCGAATCGATGTCGAACGCCAAGGTACAGGTGAGCTGAGGGTAACGACAGCCGACAAAATGGGATCTGATTGCCAGCCGTCGGTAGCGCTACCCCTCGACGGAATCGACTATCAGCGGGCTTTGGAGGAATTCGAAAAGAATCTCCTTGATCAAGCATTGACCAGAACCCACGGAAATAAGACTGCCGCAGCGGACTTGTTGGGACTCAAGCGAACAACTTTGGCTGCGAAGATGAGAGTCCTGGAATCCAGGAGACCAAGAATGGTGGCATAGCCGACCCTAGCTGGACCGAAACAGGACGCCAATCGCGAACTGCGGATTTTCCCCGTCCAACGAAAATACGTATGGAAACCAGTTTCCCTGAGGTTGGGCTTGTTGCGGTGTTGCGAAGGAAAAGTCGCCGTCGGGCATCCATGCACCCAAGATGTTCCCGCATACAATGTTGGTCAGTTCGCCGACCATTGATCGGGACTCGTCGAGGGACACAGCTGCCGCGTCCTGAACCAAGAATTCACCTGTAAGAGATCGCGCCAATTCCTCAGTTAGGGCGACCGTGAATGATCCGCTGAGCGGACCTTCGAACGACAGAGTTGCGGCAACCAAGGGGTCGGGAATCATCCCAGAACCTAAATGGGCTGCCTCGCGAAAATACATCGGCTCGACGATCTGTGCAAGGGCGAGCTCAACCGCTTCGGAAGGAATCATCATATCCGTCCCCCGACAAGACCGGCGATACTGCGCCGAAGAGTCTCAGGCGTTGCCGGCTTGGTTAAGTAGGCAACGGCCCCGGACGCCAACAACTCACTCGATCGCCTCTGTCCTTGATCAGCCGAAAGTATCAGAACCGGAACGTGCTCAAGCCCGGGTGCAGCATGGAGCCAAGCAATTAACTCGCCTCCCGACATTTCAGGCATGTTCAAATCGGTGATCACGAGGTCCGGGAAAATCTCCTGAGCCATCTTAGCAGCCTCCCGTCCATTGCCCGCTTCGTATACGGTGATGTCCATCGCTGCCATTGCGAGGCTCCTAACCACATAACGGCGCATGAGAGGCGAGTCATCGACCACTAGAACGCGTTTCATAATTTCCCTTTCCGATCATGTTCATGCCCGCCGACAGCAAAATTCGCTCAGGCGCGCCACCTTTTCGCAGATCGATTCTTCCCGTCTCCAAATCGAGCCGCACAGATCGCGATTCATTCCCTCCGACATCCTCATGATCTGTAAAGACACCCTGCCGCCACAGCATTTTCTTTACTGCCAGGTAGTTCCGCTTTCCAATCTCGAAGTGGGCAGAGTCCAGCATCATGCTCGCGCCACCCGTCACACAACAACGAAGACTGTGTTTCGAGCAGCCGAGTTCGTCCAATCGGCGGAAGAGAGCTGGAACCCCGGTGTCGGCATAGACGAATGGCTTGGTGCCAGCCTTCTCCCGATCAATTGAGGAATCTGGCAACATGATGTGCAGGAGACCGCCCATGCTCGACCTCCAGTCGTAGACGACAAGTGCGATGCAAGAGCCGAGCGCATAGGTGCTCAAAGTTCGGGCGGGAGCGGATGCCACTTTGCAGTCACCTACGCCTACAACAATCTCGAGCCCAGCGAACGGCGTCATGTCAGTTTCCTGTAGATTGCGGGTTGCACATATTCAAGCCCATGAGGAAGCCGGATCAGGGTTTCGGAGTGCCCCGTAAGCAGGTATCCACCAGGATTGAGCCGACAGAGCAGTCCCGACACCAAGTTGTCACGGGTGGATTGGTCAAAGTAGATCATGACGTTACGGCAAAAGATCACATCGAATTGCCCAACGTGCTCAAATGGTTCGAGCAAGTTTACAGGAGCAAAACCAACGACCGCCCGTACGGCTGGAGTCACAACACACGTCGGTGACATCGTATCGGGAACCTTATGAAAGTAGCGGTCCCGCCACCCAAGTGGGAGCGTAGTGGTCTTCGATTCCTCATATTCACCACGCATGGCAGTCGCCAATGCGCCGCGTGAGATATCGGAGGCGTTTACGGTGCATTGGGGACCGTTGGCATCCAACGCACACATGGCTATAGTGTATGGTTCCTCACCTGTGGCACACGCAGAGGACCAAATCCTGAGCTTTTGTCTGGCACTTGGAAAGATGGTCTTTTGAAGGAACGCGAAGTGCTCGGGCTCCCGCCAAAACCCACTGTGGTTTGTCGTCAGCGTATCGATGAACTCTGTAAAGGCCTCACCTCGCCTTTCCTGCGAAACAAACTTGATGTATTCAGTAAAGGAATCGAAGCCATGACGCCGGACGAGGCGTTCCAACCGAGTTGAAACAAGTGCTCGCTTTCCCTCGTGAAGGTCAATGCCACAGCCACTTCTTGCAAGTCCGCGAACAGCATCGAAATCTAGGGTAGTCAGCGGTTGGACGTGTCGTTCGAATTGATTCATATTGCTTCCAGTGCGCTCGAGCTATTGCCTTGGGTACCGAAGAGAATTGACATCTATGATGAGTCCAACCCGACCATCACCCAAAATGGCACCGCCGGAAATTGCAGGGACATCTCGAAATGTCTTACCCAGGGACTTGATGACGACCTCCTGCTTTCCGATCAGCTGGTCGACGGCGATGCAATACAACTGGTCCCGCCCTTCGACAACGATTAGTACGCCCTCCAGCGATTGCCCTTGCGGGATACTGACCTCACTAGATAGAGGCCACTGGGTACCGACACCTGAGGACGGCGGGGAGAGCACTTCGAACAATCGCGACAGGCGGATTACGGGTAGCAGCTTGTTACGGAAAAACGCGGCTTCAGCCCTGTTTTCAATAGTGACAAAGGTATCGGACTTTGGCGAGAACATCTCGCGCACAGCGAACATCGGTAGAATGAAGCGCTGATTTCCGACACCAACGACGAGGCCGTCGATGATCGCTAGGGTCAAGGGCAGCCGAAGCACAAAACTGCAGCCCTGTCCCAACACGGATCGGATATTGATCCTGCCTCTGAGTTTTTGGATCTGCTTCTTGACAACATCCATCCCGACGCCGCGCCCGGAGAGGTCCGTCACTTTGTCGGCGGTGGAGAATCCAGCCTCGAAGATCAACTTGAAGATGGATTCCTCGTCGGGAGTTTCGTGTTCCCCAACAAGTCCGAGTCTACGAGCCTTTGCCAGAATCCGGGCGGGATCCATTCCGCGGCCATCGTCGCCAATCTCGATCACAATGTCGCCAGCATCATGCATCGCCCGTAGGCGAACCGTTCCCTTCGCCGATTTGCCATTGGCAACGCGGTCGCCAGGTAGCTCCAACCCGTGGTCGACAGCATTCCGGATCATGTGAACCATTGGATCGGCCAAGTCCTCAACAATGCTGCGGTCCAACTCAACGTCGTCACCTATGGTGACCAGCTCCACATTCTTACCGGAGTGACGGGCCAGATCCCTAGTGAGGCGGCTCATCTTTCGAAACAGCGTTCCGATAGCGACCATCCGCATCGACATCGACGTCTTCTGGACTTCCTGCACAACGCGGGCCAACTGCGTGAGGTTTCGGGACAGCAAGGGGTCTTGCGAGGCTGCAATAGCCGGATCATGCCGGACAACTGATTCCGCAATAACGAGCTCGCCGACCATGTCGATCAAGAATTCAAGCTTCGATGTCTCAATGCGAACGACACGGCTCTCCGCAGTACCGGTGAGTGCAGCTATCTCAGAGTTGGGCTTCGCGGATACATTTGAGATAGTCGGCACGACTGGGTGCGGTTGTGCCGGGGGCGTTGCCGGTGTGACCGAAAGCTTGCCTTCGTTGAGTGCAGTTAGGTGCGTCACAACGCCGCCGCGAGACACCTCGGAGCCGACCTGAAAGCCAGATTCACTTCCTGCCTCCGCACGTGCGGCCGTGTCCGCCAGTGCTTGGAGCAGTTCCAAGTCACATCTCGGCAACGAGGCGAGGCTGTGCGTTGTGGCCAAATCGAGGCATTTGGTGAGATCATCAGCCGCACGCAGAATCAAGTCGATAATCGATTCAGAGAGTTCGAGTCGGCCCGCCCGAGCCAAGTCCAAGAGATTTTCGGTTTCGTGCGCAAGCTCCTTGATCGCAGTCGCTCCCATGAATGCCGCCACGCCCTTAATACTGTGGAACGAGCGGAAAACACTATTCAGAGCCTCAGCATCCTCGGGATCCTGCTCAAGAGTCAAAAGGCCTGCCTCAACTCCTGCCAAGTGCTCGCGGGCCTCGAGGAGAAACTCCTGCACCAATTCCGGATCGTTGGCAAACTGTGCCAACGGATCCTCGACATCCAAGTCGGCGGCTGTCGGCCTCAACAAGCCAGGACTTCCGGCGATTGGAATTGAGGAACAGTTCAGAGCATTGCGCAGACCATGGAGAGCCGAAATAAACGCAGTGTTCCGAGCTTCGTCGGTCTTACCGGAGCGATCGTCCTCAATGGAAAGCGCTACTAGGGCGAGCGCCGCCTCCCGTACTTCCTGAGGTATCGGCGACCCGAGCACGGCAGACACACTGGAAAGCAACTCCTCCAACTGTGGCTGTTTTAGCGCGACCTCGTTAGTCCCGGAGGTGTGAAGTGCCGATTCAATCTGCTGCGCTAGTTGCGACTGTATCCCTGTCATAAATCTTCCGCTACTTGTTACATCGGCTCCAAGGGCGGAATACTTTAGGGTGTAGTGAAATTTAGGTATTCACAGTACCAGATACTGCCCTCAACGATTCCGCCTCAAGACGCACGCACTCCGCGATCAGACGCATCTCGCTGGGAGGCACACAGAGCAGCTGCGATGCCTCCATCGTGCCCAATCCGGCTCGGACAGCTTCGATGGCCTGAACGCGGGACCAAGCTTCCCTCCGGGGAGACGGCCAAGAACGTCCCTCCGATTGACGCGTGTCATGCAGCGCTTCAGTCAGGCGTTGCAGTTCATCGCGCAGGTCCGCGGCAAGCGACTGGACCGTAGAGCAATTTGCCGCGAGCTCTGCGGACAAGGCTGTCCGCTCATCCGAAGCCCGGTTCCATTGACGCCGAAATTCTCCTCTCAGGTAGAGCAGGACGCAGGAGAAGAGCGCACACGACACCAGTAGTCCTGCACTGAACAGCGCCAGAGCCACTCCGAGGTCCAAGATCACCGTGCACCGCCGGCAATTCTGGACCCCTGTTCACCCATCCCGGACCTCAAACGGTCTTCGCGGCTCGCCAACTGCGTAATCCTCACACCATAGTTTCCGTCCACGACAACAACCTCCCCACGAGCGATGACGCAATCATTCACAATGACGTCGACTGGCTCAACAACAAAGCGATTGAGTTCCACAATCGACCCGGTGTTTAACTTGAGCACCTCTCGGATCTGTAGCTGGGTTCTCCCGAACGATACGCTTACGGGCAAGGACACATCCAACAGAAGGTCGAATGTCTTGGAAAAGTTACTATCACGATGGTTGGGATTTTTCTGTTCGACGGGTGCCGGCTCGTATAGGGCCGACACTGCCTTGGCCCATCCGACCTTCAGAAACCAAGTATCGCCATCCTCGCTCCTAGCGCTGAACACCATCCAGGAAACCCCCTCGGGCTCAGATTGGAGTTCCTCACCACCTGCCGCCGTCACCTCTTGCTGGACATCGACGGTAAGGCCGCTCGCGAAGGCACCCATTGTTTGCCCGATGATCTCCTGCCAAGTCGACCGGCAATCCTCGTCGGATGCGGAATCGATCCCTACGGCCGCCAGGGTGAGGCGGCCGGCGACAGTCCAAAGATCTTTACCCGCCACCATCCAG
The DNA here is from genome assembly GCA_903893525.1 of uncultured Acidobacteriia bacterium. Lineage (GTDB taxonomy): Bacteria > Acidobacteriota > Terriglobia > Bryobacterales > Bryobacteraceae > BOG-234. The sequence continues at coordinate 17,346 of CAITMP010000270.1, forward strand.
AGCACCGGTTCGGGGTGGCAGGAAAGAGTTTGCTGCCAGATGAAAGTATCTTCCATGGCAACGGACTCGGGTTTCCGTTCGCACAAGACCGTGAAATCCTTCCCCGTCATACTATTCAGGGCTCGCGATAAAGATGACTCCAAGTGCCCCGCGATGCTCCCGAAGGCATCCAAAGCCCGTGCCGCCTGTGCCATACCGTTATCCAACCCTTTCTTGACGGGCCGCTGGCCAGCGCCTCACGATCGCATTGCGTAAACGGAGAATCGCTTGGGACTTCAGCTGGGACACCCGCGTGAAATGCAGCCCCATGATCTCCCCAATTTCCTTCAGTGTCAGTTCCTCGTAGAAATACAGACTCAAGATGGTCCGCTCCACCTTCGGAATCCCGTCAATCGCCTTTGCTATCAACCTCTCCAACTCCGACTTCTCCAGAAGCACGGCCGGCGAGTCTTCCTCGCGTGCCGCAATGTATCGGACAAGGGAAGTTCGATCCTCCCCCGCATACTCCAGTTCGCCGATATCCAAAGCCGCAACTTCACCCAACCGCTGTCTGTACAATTCGACCGAGATACCCATTTCGCGCGCAATGTCAGCCTCCTCCGGCACCCGCCCCAATCGCTGCTCGGCCCGCGCGACGGCCTCCTCCATGTCCCTTGCCAAACGGCGCTTCATCCGTGGGGCCCAGTCACTTTCACGAAGGCTATCGAGAATAGCTCCTCGAATCCGGAACTCGGCGTAAGTCTTCAGCTTGACGTTCTGACGGGGGTCGAAGTTGTCGATTGCGCTGATCAGACCGACTGCTCCCGCCGACAGCAGATCCTCGAACAGAATGGTGGCAGGCAACCGCTCGTGGATCTTGCGGGCGATCAGGCGCACTTGGGGGAGATGCTCGACAATGAGCCTCTCGCGCTCCTCGGCGGGTACCGATTCGACCGGAAAACAGTATGCAGCGGCAGCCACGGGATCCCCTATGCCGCCGCAGCCCCAATACTGCGGCCTCCACAGACAGATTGCACAAGTCGGGCACAGTCCAGCTCTTCCAAGGTGCCGGGAATTTCGCGCCCTGTTCCAACGAAGGTTCCCGGAATGGATGTCCTCATCAGAGTCTCCAGCATTGCGCCCAGCCCCATCGCCTCTTCCGCACATGTGAACAGCAACCTATCCGGTTTCATTCCGGCAAAACGACCGGCCGCGTGGCACATGTCGACCGAACGAGTGTCGGCCCGGAGGACCAAGTGCTTCTCAATCTCGGGATGACCGGCAAAGAAGCTTGCCAACGCTGCCAGGTCCGTGGTCTGGGAGACAGAAATGCCCGGCGTATCAATGACAATCAAGCCGTTTGCTGCTCGGTTCTTGAGCAACAGGTCCAAGGTCGGATAGGAGTCGCACGACTTGTATGGAATTGCCAGAAGCTGGGCGTAGCGGGCCAAGCTAGCAGTTCCGCCAACACCATGGTCCCCCGCACTGAGTATTTGCACAGGAACCCGCGCGGCCAAGCCGTAGCGGAAAGCAATCTTGGCCACTGAGAGAGACTTGCCGCGGCCAGGAGGCCCCGCAAGCGCGAGAATCCGCTGGCTGGCGTCGCCAGCGAACGGGACAACCGAAATTCGCGATGTTATCTCCGCAGCCACCGCGTCCCGACGGTCCCCTGGCCTACGGCTGCTATCTGCCACAACCGTACGGGCAAATTCCGGATCGATGCCGGATTGAATCAAGCGGGAGAGCAAGGCATCCGGCAGGGCTTCTCCTGGCGCATTTGCGGGAGCCTCAGGCAGTCGGGGATTTGAGTTCATGGACCGTCTGATCTCGGCCAGTTGCTCCCGAATTTCATCCAAGTCCGAGGATCGTTGGGACTGTTGACCCGGTGCAAGATTCCTCAACGCCGCGAAGGGCGAGGTTCCAGAGTTGGGTTCCCGTGTGGATGGTGTCATGCTGCGCTGGGAGACAGGCTTTTCCCTCGGGGCGTCTCCGTTGGAAACCACGGGAAATTGCACTGATCGCACGGCTTGTGCTGGGGGTTTCTGGGCTGGATCGTAGGTAAACGTGACTTCCAAGCGCCCCATGGACCTCGCGGATTCCGGCGCGGGTCTTGAGTTCACCAGCATTGCCTCGGGCCCCAAATCCTTCCTCGCGGCTTCCAAAGCTGCGGGAACACTGCTGGCAAAGTATGTCTTGCTTTCCATTTACTGAATCACTCCCAATGAGGTAACGTTGATCCCAGCCGGAATTTCGTTGTGTGACAGGCAAAACAGGTTCGGCACGGACGCCTCGACGGCTTGGCGAAGGAAGTATCGGCAAGCACCGCTGGTAACCACAACGGCAGGCGACTCCAGCGTTCCCACTGCCCGGCCGACACGGTCCAGCAAATCGCGCAGCGCATTCGGAGACATCCCGAGGGTGCTGTTCGAGTCGCTGTGCTCGACCGCACCCTCGATAAACTGCTCGATCTGAGGATCGAGAAACCACGCTGATAACGAGGCACTGCCGGTCAGGTACGGCTTGACGACCACTCGACGTATGGACTGCCGTACATACTCCGTAAGCAATACCGGGTTCCGCGTGGAAGGAGCAGCCTCGCCCATAGCCTCGAGGATGGAGGCTGCATCGCGAATCGAAACCCGCTCGCGCAACAAGTTCTGGATGATTCTTTGCAATGTGGCCAAGGGTAGGACCTTGGGAATCAGATCCTCGACGACCTTGGCATGGTCCACGGTGACGCGGTCCAGAAGTTTTTTTGCCTCTTGACGGGAGAACAGTTCGTGGCAGTTCCGCTTGATCAACTCCGAGAGGTGAGTACCAAGGACACTCAGGGGATCGACCACGGTGTAGCCCATCATCCTTACGTGGTCGGCTTGGGAGGCCGGAATCCACCAAGCAGGAACCCCGAACGCCGGATCCTTGGTCGGGCGACTGTCAGGAGGTCGTTCGGTGGCCGTTAGTGCAATCGCCAATTCGTGCCCTTGAAGCAGCTCGAACCGGGCAATTTCAACACCCTTGAGTTGAATCGAGTATTCCCGCAAGCGGAGAGTGGCCATGTTATCGGTCACTCGGATCGGCGGGATGATGAAGCCGATTTCGGATGCAATCTGCTTGCGTATGTGGCCAATCCGGCGCAGCAAAGGTGAATTGGCCCCGTCAGCGATCATCGGGATCAAGCCACCTCCGACTTCCACCGACAAGGGTTCCACCCGAAGCAACTCCTCCAGATTCTCCTTCGGTGCCTTCGGTGCATTCTCAGTCGGCTGGGCTGCGGTGTCCAGCCGCCCCTGCATACGCCAAGCCACCGTTCCGAGACCGGCACCCAAAAGAAGAAATGGAAGCTTCGGGAGACCTGGAAGCATGGCCAGCACCATCAAGACTCCGCTCGAGAGGAATAACGGCTGGGGCGCACCGAAAACCTGCCGCTGGAATTCCACTCCCAAGCGGTTCTCGGAGCTGGCTCGAGTAATGATCATGCCGCCGGAGATGGAAATCATCAGCGCGGGGATGACAGTAACCAACCCGTCGCCTATCGTCAGGATTGTATAGGTCTGGAGAGCTTTGAGGATCTCCATGTCGTGTTGCAGGATGCCGATCAAGAGACCGGCAACGATGTTGATTACGGTGATCAGTAGGCCAGCCACAGCGTCGCGCTGTGTAAATTTGCTCGCACCGTCCATGGCGCCGAAGAACTCGGCTTCCGCAGCCAACTCCTTTCGTCGGCGCCGGGCCGTCGTTTCGTCGATCAAGCCAGCATTCAGGTCCGAGTCAATCGAGATCTGCTTACCGGGCAGGGCATCCAGGGTAAAACGGGCTGTGACTTCGGAAATGCGTACGGCACCGTGGTTGATAACCACGTACTGAATCGTGATCAGGACGAGGAAGATTACCGCCCCGATGATGTAGTTACCGCCGACCACAAAATTTCCGAACGCCTGAATGACGTCGCCCGCAGCGGAAACGCCCGTGTGGCCGTTCAGGAGAATCAGTCGCGCCGATGAAACGTTCAGAGCCAACCTGAAAAGGGTCAGAAGGAGCAGTGTCGTTGGAAAGACGTTGAATTCCACGGGCTTCGTGATGTACATCGCCACCATCATCACGATGACCGACATCATGATGTCGCAGACGATCAACAAATCCAGCAGGACCGCTGGCATCGGGGCGATCAGGGCAAGAACGATCGAAAGGACAGCAGCGGGAACAGCAAACTCGCTGAGCGTTGCAAGCGAAAACTTGGGATTTGCCGCGACGGAGGCTGTCATGCCGGCCTCCGGACCGTCGGGTTCATCATCTTAAAGATGTATGCGAGAATTTCCGCAACCGCGCGGTACAGATGCGGCGGGATTTCCTGGCCCACATCAACCGACTTGTACAGCGCCTGAGCCAATGGCGGATTCTCAATGATCGGGACTAGGTTCTCAGTTGCCCGCTGGCGGATTCGGGCGGCGATGAAATTCTTGCCCTTGGCAACAACCAACGGAGCGGCCATCGATGAGGGCTCGTATCGAATCGCGACGGCATAGTGGGTGGGATTCACAACGACGGCGGTGGCGGTGGCCACATCGCGCATCATGTGCTTGCGACGGATGTCCTGTTGAATCTTTCGGATACGGGCCTTCATGTGGGGATTGCCCCCCATTTCCTTGGCCTCGTCCGCAAGCTCCTGCTTGCTCATCTTGAGCCGGGAGGCATACTTCGACCTTTCCCGGAACAGCATGACGGCACCGAATATCACCAAAACCATGGCGGACTTGCGCAAGGAATCGCGCAGAAGCATTCCCGTTGCAGCAACGCTGCCGCCAAGGGGCAGGAGCGGAAAGCGCATCAGTTCCGGCAGGCGGTCGCGGACCAGCGTCCAAGTCAACCAGCAGATGATGGGAGCCATCAGGCAGGCTTGTAGAAGTTGCGCCATGTTGTTTGCGGGCAGATCACCCAAACGTGCGCCCGGGTTGAGCCGCTCAAATTGGGGTGAAAGTTTGGACAGGCTGAACCCCATGTTGGTGGCGACCATCTGCAGCAGGAACGTGAGTCCAACCAAAAGGCAGCCGAAGATTAGAAGCGGTCGAACGACGCCAGCGGAGATTCGATAGAGCACAACGGGCAATTCGGAAGCGGTTAACGAAACCTTGAACGCTTCCAGAAGCCCCGTCCGCACCGCCAGGAGGAGAGTGTCCAGCCAGCGGGGCAAAAATGAAACCGTGATCGCGACAAACGTGTAGAACTGCATGGCCGCAACGAATTCCCGCGCCGCGGGAAAGTCGCCGCGGTTGCGCGCGTTCTCCAGTTGGCGTGCGCTCGCTTGCTCGGTTTTTTGGGAAGTATCGGCCATCAGTGACCGCTCCGAATCAAGGATTCCAGCATCCGGACGCAATCATTCATCGAATCGGCCAAAATCCTGGGTTGATAGCCGACCGTGGCGGCCATCAGGAACATCGACGCCCCGAGTTTCACGGGCATCGCCAAACTAACCAATTGGAGGTGGGCCTCGATGCGTCCGAACACGGCGAGGGATACGTCCACCAGGAGCAACAGGGCGATGACCGGCATCGCCAGTCTCAACCCCAAGCTAAAGATCGAAGCAGCGAAATGCATCACGGCATCGGCCCAGTTCCGCTGCAGGGCAAATGATTCCGGAGGACAAATGCGCAGGCTGTCCGAGAGAACCCGGATCAGCATACGGTCCGCGCCGGACGCGAAGAAGACCAGGCTCGCCGCCAAATTCGCCGCCGTGAGTAGAACGGTCGAATCGGCACCACTATTTGGGTCGAAGGTGGATGCAAATGCAAATCCAGCTTGTAGGCTGACGGACTGCGCAGCCATTTGAAAGACCTCCAAGACGATGGACACGGAGAGACCGATCGCCAGACCGATCGCGACTTCCCCGGAAACACCCGCAACCAGTCTTCCAATGGAAAACTGGTCGAACCCGTGTGGTTTCCAGAGGGGCATGAGCAGAACGGTCAGACCCATGGCCAAGACGACCTTCGGCGGCTCCGGGGCACCACGAAATGCGCCCAAGGGGAGAAAGGCGACCACCGACGATATCCGCGCCAGCGTGAACAGGAACCCGAACAACGTCGAGTAGCTGAACAACGTTTCAACGGGCATATCGGCTGAGGTTCCCCAAGATGTCAGTCGTATAGGCCATGCTCTTGTGCACCATCCACGGCATCAAAACCAGGCAGCCCCCCAGAAACGCCATGAGGCGTGGAATGGAGTTGAATCCGGTGTCCTGAATCGACGTCACGATCTGGATTACACTGATCAGGATTCCGGCGACGAAGCCAATCGCCAGCAACGGTGCCGAGATCCAAAACGCTGCCACGAACATCTGGCCGATGAGGTGGGCCACGGATTCGGGCGTCATAGATAGAAGCCTTTCATCAATGAGCCGATGGTCAAGTTCCAGCCATCCACCAAAACGAAAAGGAGAATCTTGAACGGTGCTGAAACCATGACCGGAGGCAATTGGACCATCCCGATCGACAGCGTTACCGAGGCGACAATGATGTCGATCAATAAGAATGGCAGGAACAGGACAGCGCCGATCTGGAAGCCCGCTCGCATCTCTGAAAGAATGTATGCCGGAGCCAGCACTGAAATGTCGAGATCCGAGGGAACGCGCGGGGTCGGAGCATGGGTAATGTCGATGAACAGCTTGACGTCCTTCTCGCGGACGTACCTTGCCATGAAGGCCTTCAGTGGCTTGGAACCGAGATCCCACGCCTGTTGGGGACCGATCTTGCCAGCCTCCATCGGTTGCCACGCATCCTTATATATCGTGGCCGCCATGGGTTGGATCAAGGCCAGCGTCAGAAACAGGGCCAACCCCGCGAGGACCTGATTTGAAGGTGCCGACTGCGTCCCCAACGCTTGCCGGAGAAAGTGGAGAACGATCGAGATGCGCAGGAATGGCGTGACCGACATGATCACGGCAGGCAGCACCGTAAGCAGAGTCATCAACAGGATGATCTGCATGGGTGTACTGAGGTCTTTGGGCATTGGCGTCATTTAGGTTTCCCGGCAGAGAGCACTTGGCACGATTGGGGACCCGTAACCAAGAAGAGAGTTTGATCATCCACGCGGACCAAGTGGAGTTGGTGCTGGGAATTGAGAACCAGTCGATCCACCAGTTCCATTCGCTTGGCTGAGTGTGGCCCCAGAAGTCCGCCCGCAAAAGTCGCAATCCCGCGATTGCGGAGTAGAAAGAGAGCCCCGGCCAGCAGCGCAAGTACGAGAATGGCGGCGGCGATTGGTTGTATCAGTTCCATACTTGCCTTCTCAGGCCGTTAGCGTTCTGTATTGAAATCCGTGATCCGGACTCCCATGATGCTCTCGATAATGACGATCTCGCCAAATGCCGCCAGCTTGGATCCCACAAAGATGTCGATATTCTCGCCAGCCGAACGAGTCATCTCGATGATGCTGCCTTCCTTCAGGGAAAGGACCTCGGAGAGCTTCATCCACCGCTGGTCGAGCTGAACCTCAACGTCGATCAGGACGTCGCCAATGTGGGCGATTTCTTCCTGTGGCGTCATTGCGCTATCGCTTCAGACCAACTGTCTCCTGCATGATGTCGTCCTCGGTCGTGACCACCTTGGAATTGGCTTGGTAGCCGCGCTCATAGGTGAGCAGGTTGGTGAACTCCTTGGCAATATCGACAGTCGAGGCCTCCAGCGCCCCGCCTGTGATCTGGCCGCGTGATCCGGTGCCCGGAATACCGATGGCTGGAAGCGAGCTGGCTGAAGTAACACCGAAAGTGTTGTCACCCAAGTCCTGCATCGAATCCGGGTTCAATACAGAGGCAATTGCAAGCTGCGCCACGGGAACCGCATCCCCGTTTGAGTAGTGTGCCAGGATTTGTCCACTGGTGCCAATACTCATGTTGGTGAGCTGTCCCGACGGCGTTCCGTCCTGCGTACTGCCCAGGTTCGCGGATGCTTGGTTGTACTGGGTTAGACTGGCGGTGCCGGTGTCGTCATAGATCTTCCAGCTGATTGTGGCGTCCGACGACCCGTTGGCCAAGCCCTTCACCGCGACTGAGATTGGCCCGTCGGTAGCAGAGGGAGTGGAAAGGTGCCCCGCCCCATCGAACACCAGTGTGCCGCTAGCGACACTCGTAGTGGTTGCGGGGCTGGGAGCTGCGGCCGCAGTCGTCAAATCCACGGATGGAATGGTTACAGCGTAGCTCCACGTGTCGGCGGCGGTCTTCGTGTAGGTGATTGTCAGCATGTGGTTGTTCCCCTGCGAATCGACGATCGGCATGGGGGAGCTGAACGTTGCGGCAGAGGAGCCCACAGTCGCGCTGGCATTCAGGTTTGCCGTAACCGAATAGTTTGCGGTGGGCGTCGGCTGCCGCAGGCCTGTGATGGGCAGGATGACGTCGGTCACATTGCCGGTCGTGGTCAGGGTGCCGTTCTTGGCATTCCAGCCTTGGACGTATTGACCGCCCTGAGTTAGAAGTCTGCCGGTGGAATCCACCTTGAAATTCCCTGCCCTGGTAAAGACTTGGGGATTTGTCGGGGTCCTCAGCACGAAGAAGCCGTTCCCTTGGATAGCGGCGTCAAAAGGTTGGTTGGTCGATTGGATCGAACCCTGTGAAAACGAGCGAGTGGTTTGCGCCACCGTGGATCCTCCAACCTGGCTGCTGGTCGATTGCCCCGCAGTGGCACCCAAGCTCTGATTGACCAGATCCTGGAAGGAAACGCTCGTATTCTTGTACCCGTAGGTATTGAGATTTGCGAGGTTGCCGCTGACCACATCGATTGCAAGGGCGTTGGCATTCAATCCTGACAGGGCGTTTGAAAAGGTTGTTGACATGTTGGCTAGACTCCCAAGGCGTTGAAGATCTTGTTGGCGGCACTCGATACGGTAGAGGAAATGCTGGAGGACGGGGTGGTCGTCGGCACCGTGGGCGTGGTCCCGCTCGGATCGGTACCCGTTGACGGCGCTGTTGACGATGTGTTCTGTCGAATTCCAATGAGCTGCTCCAGTTGGCTGTAGGAGGTAAGCTGCGACACGAACTGGCTGCTATCGGTGGGATTCAACGGATCCTGGTTTTGTAATTGCGATACAAGCAACTTCAGAAAGGTCTGCTCATTGGCTAGTGGGTCCAAGGTGGACGCGGTGGAAGTGGAGTTGGGATCCTTGGCCGTCGTGGCCAGAGGAGACGACGATATTGCTGACACGGCGGAACTCATGCACCCTCCTGGGTAGTTGTGTTCAACAAGCCACCGAAATCCTCAGCGCCAGCGCCCGGCGTGTCCTTCCGCCGCGGGTTCGGCGTTGCTTCCCGCTGGCGCTGATGATTTTCGCGGCTCTGGCCCGGCGTCCAAGCGTTGGCATCATACCCCGCATTGGACAACGTGCCGATGAGATCGTGGATACCATCCTGCAACTTGCCGTGCATGGATGGATCATTGGAATGGACGGAGATGTGGACTTCACCCGACCGTTCCGATAGGCGTAGGCGGACGTCTGAAAGTCCGTCCGGAGTGAATTCCAGTGAGACCGAGCGGAGCGGCTGCGAGGATGTCTCCTTTGTTTCCGGGGGTGCCGGTGCTGCGGACTCGACCGGCTTTTCTGCCGCTTGCGGCGTTTGGCGTTCCGGTCGGGGTATGGCGGGCTCAGCCGGTACGGCGAGGTGCGATTGTGATCGGATGGCGGGCGTGGCAGTCGGCGATTGCTCCACATTGTTTATGGCGCTGGAATCCGTCTGCGATTGGGGCGCGTGATGAATTTCACCCGCGTGTCTTCGCTGGAGAGGATGCTCCGCTTCGGCCCCTATTTCGTCTTTGCTCGGCGGGCGGTCCGAATTCTTGGGGCGGACCGCTAGTGGGATGGTCTCTCCGGCGTCGTCGTCGGAATTCTTGGTTTTTTCGCCCGGATCTTGCCCGGCATGCTGTTGAATCACGGCGAGGGCGGGATGCGATGCATCGAGCGTGGCGGCAACTTCCGCTTTGGGGGTTGCGGGCGTAGATGTAGGGGCAACGTGGATTGATTCGGTCGGGTGCGTCTCGGCGGCGTCCGCAGGAAGAGTTGCGTGGCTTTGATCGTTGGTGCCGAATTGGATCTGGACGTGCAGTGCGGCCGGAACAGTCAGAGGTTCGGGGCGGAGTTGCGGAACGACGAATGCGGAATCGGCTCGAGGCGGCACGGCGAGAGGTGCGTCAGCGGGTGTCAGGGCAAATTTGAGGTTTGCCTGTTCTGGCTGATCGGTCGTCGGTGCTACAGGAACGGCGGATGGTATCTTAGCCACCCTATTCCCATCGTCTCCATGTACTTCCCTCTTGAACTGTTGGGCCAGTCCCATTCCGGTGCGCCGGGGTGTGTCCGGCTGCCGGGTCGTGACCGTCGTCGGTGACACTGGGGTTTCGGCGGCAGTCTCCGTGCGATCCGTTGACGATTCCATCACTTGGGGCAGATTCGTTGGAAGCTGAATTCGTACCGGGCGCTGGTCTGTCGGCGTGCTCGCTTGTACTTGAAGGCCAGCCGGAGAGGTCGGGTGGACCGCCTCGGGCGTCACCAGTTCGGAGACAATGGCATCGAACGTTGTACCGTCGCAAAGACCCTCTGGACCATTCGTGTTGACAGGTTGAGGTCCAGATTGGGCGGGTAGATTCCGATTAGCGGGCTGGGTCCTCCCACTCCCCCTTGGTTGCGTTGGTCCAGCCGCCTTCCCGGGCAGCAGCGGAAACGGCGTTTGAGGAGCGGCAGTGGCTGCGGTGCTGGTCAC
>CAITMP010000271.1 GCA_903893525.1 uncultured Acidobacteriia bacterium
GCCTGCAGGCAAGGACACTGGGGCTATCAACACCCCCCTCCCCGGCGGCGTGAACAGGGGACCGGTGGATCCGGCCACTTGGAAATACGGCCCCACCTACGATGTGGCTCCGGGAACTAAAATCTGGAATCCCGTGAAGCTGAAACTGATGCGCGGCGAAAAAGTCACTGGAGGCACCGTTTTCGCCACTACCGATCCGGCAATTTATTGCGCCATGGCGAATTCCGGCTACGACTTCATCTGGACCGAAATGCAGCACTCGCCACATGATTGGGAAGCGGTTGCGCGGATGTGGCGCACATGCCCGAACGCCAAGGCCGTTCCCGGCGTCCGGGTCGCATATGCCGACGAGCGCGAAATCCAGCATGCTACCGACGCTGGCGCACTGGTGGTGGTGATTCCGACCGTCGATACCGTTCAGGAAGGCATGGCGGGGCGGGATTGGACCTTCTTCCCGCCACTTGGCAAGCGCAGCTTGGGGGGCGGCCAAGCTTTCGAGATGTGGGGCAATGTTCCCGGCGGCTACCGCAACACGGCCAACGACAACATCGTGCTGATCGAGATGATCGAGACGATCGACGGGGCGAAGAACGCGCGCGAAATCGCGTCGATCCCCGGCGTGACCGCGATTTTTGCCGCCAGCGGCGATTTGGGAAATTTTTCGGGTTACAAGGAAGGTTCGCCCGACTACGAGCGGCTGATCAATACCGTCCACGATGCTGCCCTGGCTGCGGGAAAGCGACTTTGCGGGCCATTCAAGTGGCGTGACCGTCCGGATTTCACCTGCTTCCAGAACGCCAGCGAGACGGCGGCCATTGCGCGCGGAGTGGCTGCGGAGCTGGGAACCTTGAAGGACACTCAGGCAAAACCGGAAGCTGGCCCGTTCGCACCTGCAAAGAAGTAGCTGGCTAGCCACGAGGCTGCAACAAAAAAGGCCCCGTTCCGCATGTTGCTGAACGGGGCCTTTTCTTTGCGACGAGTTTCTTACACCGAGTAGACGCGGCCGCGGTGCACGCCGAGCAGGATCTGCACCAACCGGTGGCCGATGAGTTCGTGGAGCGACAGTAGTTCCTTGTTGGCCTCGAAGATTTCGGTCGGGTCGTTGCTTTCGCAACCGGCACCGGCGCGGAGGGCGGCTGAGGCCTCGGAGATGATCGGGTCCTGCATGACTTCCCCGGCCATTTCCCAGAGGGTGATGAAACGGTCCACGGCGGTCGGGAAGCTCACCTTGAATACGCCGAACGCGCTGGTGGTGCGTGGGGGCTTGTAATCCAAGTTGAATGGGCCGTTGTAGCCGTGGGAGCGGAGCAGGATCAGGACGTTGAGCCAGTCGAGCGGGTTGACCAACCCGACGGCAATGTCGACGTCGTGCTTGAGGCGGTAGCCATCGTTGATGTCGAAATGCCAGAGCTTGCCGGAGGTGAGGGCGCGAGCCAAGGCGGCGCGGGGCGCTCCGCCCCACATCAGTTCGTGGAGGTACTCGGGGTTCAGGCCGACCATCTCGGGATGGGTGAGCAGGCCGGATGCGATGAAGCCCAGCATGGCGTCACTGGTGGGAAGAAGAATTTCGGCTTGGGGCTCGAAAGGCTTGGCCTCCATGCAGTGCTTCAGTGTGGGTCGGCCGAGCTTGGCGGCAACGGCGATGTCGTGTTCGCAGGCGGCGTTGAGGGATTCGGCGTACCAGCGGAGGGTCTGGGTCTCCTCGACCGCGCCTTGGATCTGGTAGCCGAGCGAGCCGGGCCAGTAGACGGCGAATTCGGCTCCGAGCTCGTGGCCGATATCGACGGTGTTGCAGACGCGCCACTTGGCGTACTTGCGGATTTCCGGGGATTCCGACGCCGGGCTAGACGCAAAAACTGCGTGGTGGAATGTTTCGGTGGTCACCATGGAGCAGCGGAGACCGTTGTCGGTGAGGGACTTCTTGATCCGGGCCACGATCTCGTGCTGGCCGTCCTTGCCGAGCTGGTCGGAGGGGATCACATCCGTGTCATGGGTGGCCCAGCAGGGGATCCCGATCTTGCCGTATTCCTCGATCACGGTTTCGAAGGAGATCGTGGAGCGGGTGGGGGCGTGGAAGAGTGCGTGCCCTTCGTACGCTGCGGCCCACTGTGGACCTGAAATGTAGTACTTGCGGCGCTGTTCGGGGGTGTAGGAACCGCCGCACGCGTCCATCAATCGTCCGACGAGGGACTGCTGTTGTTCGGGGGAAACAGGTTTCATGGCGAATTTACAGCATATCGCAAATGGCCCGGCCGGGACCTAGCCAGGCGGGGCGATGGTAAACTATAAAGATTGTCTGGTGGATTTTCGCTCGCGCGTGCCGGACGGTGGTTCCTCCATTCCGGCATTCAGCGGCCCGATGGCGGGGTTTCCCGTTACCTCCGGGCCGACGCGGCACAATACAAACCGATCTCGACTGAAATCACAGGCTATGCGGCCAGTGCCTTGGTGTGTTTGCACAAGGAGACAGGGGACCAGGAGTATCTGGACCGGGCCGTGCTGACGGCGCGCTTCCTGTGTGAATCCGCTTGGGACCCGGCTCTGCGACTGTTCCCGTTCGAGCACCCTTCGCCGACCGCCGAGAGCCCGCACCGGGCGTATTTTTTCGACTGCGGCATCATCATCCGGGGGTTGGTTTGCGTTTGGCATCAGACGCACGACGACCGGTTGCTGGAAGTCGCGACTGCTGCGTCGCACGGCATGCTTACGGCTTTCCGGTCGGAGCAGGGCTTCCATCCGATTCTGGAGTTGCCGGGCTTGGAGCCGCTGCCGAGGACACGCCACTGGTCGCGCTCGGCAACCTGCTATCAGGCGAAGTCGGCGCTTGCGTGGTGGGAAGTGGCGGAAATCACGGGCGACACAGTGTTGCGGGACGCCTACTTGGCGGCGGTTTCCGACGGGCTGGCGGATTTTCCGGGCTTCCTGTCGCCCGGTGTGGCCGACCACCACGGCATGATGGACCGGCTGCATCCGGCCTGTTACTTTTTGGAGGCGCTGTCGCCGTTGCTGGATAGGGATGACTGCGCCTCGGCGTATCGAGCCGGCTTGTCGGATATTGGTCGCCTTCTGAGGGAGATCCGTCCGGAGTTCGTGCGGTCCGATGTTTACGCGCAGTTGCTGCGCGCCCGGCTTTATGGTGCAGCCGCAGTACCAGTGGATTTGGCTGCTGGTGGCGAGGAAGCGGAAGCGCTTGCGGAATTCCAGATTGCGAGCGCGGATCCAATGCTGGACGGCGGATTTTGGTTTGGTCGCCGCGCTGGACAAGTTGCACCGCAAGCAAATCCGGTATCCACTGCGTTCGCGATTCAGGCGTTGAGTTGTTGGAACGGGTACTTGGGCGGTCTAAAAACGGAATTGCCGCCGAGCTGAGGGAAATTCAAGGGGGAGAAGTTTGGAGGCGCGGGTGGGAATCGAACCCACGAATAAGGGTTTTGCAGACCCTTGCCTTACCACTTGGCTACCGCGCCGACGAGGACAGAAGCAGTACTTTCAAGGTACCGCGACTGTCCCCCAAATGTCAATTCGAATCAGACTTCTAACGACCGCGTGTGCCGCCGGGAGCCGCGCCACCACCAGCCGGAGCTGCAGCGGGTGCCGGGGCGGGTGCTTGCACGGGAGCGGAGACCGCCGAAGCGCCACCGAACCTGCCAGCCGCACCAGCCGACATCGACGTGTTGTTCGACGCCGTGTTTGCCGTGTTGATGTTGCCGAAGGGGTTGCTGTTTGAGACGTTGCCGAAGCCACCGTTGCGGTAGGTGGACGAGGCGACGCCCGAGGTTCCGTCCATTGAACGTACCGGCGAACTCAGTGTTGGGTGGGTGTTGACACCGCTGCCCATACGCGAAATCTGCGCGGCCACGGTTGAGGTTCCGAGGCTGGTAAGCGCCACCCCGTTGGCTGCGCCGGTCCGCGAGGCACCACCGCCGTTCCAGTAGTAACGGCTGGGGGTGTAGTAGTAGCCAACATTGTACGGGTTGTAGAAGCTGTAACCGAACGGGTTCATGATCATGCCACCGTAGGGGATGTAGGTGAATGAACCGAGGAAGGTGTTGTAGTACCAGCGGCCGTACGGGTTGCCCGCCACAGTGGCGTCATACAGGCCGGAGGTGGAGAAGAGGCTGGAGCTGTTGGCCAAGCTCTTGGACGAGGAAAGATTTGCTGCCGCGATGTAGGCCGAGCGGTCGCGGGTCCAAAGATAGAGATCGTCGGCATCCTTGGCGTCGAAACGTTCGGTCAACAAGGCTGCGGAGAAGGGCATCTGGCGGCCCTCCTTGACGAGGGCCTTCATGTTTCCGGCCACCACATTCGCTTGGCCCTTGAAAACCTTCATCGAATTGGCGTTGGTGTCGATTTCGAACAGGCCGAACTTGAGGGGCTGGATTTCGTAGGTCTTGTAGAGGATGGTGACTGCCGAATTCTTGACGGAGACGTCAGGATCGTCCGACTCGACCATGACCACGCCGGAGAGAAGCTCAATCCGTGTGCTGGCCAGACGGTTGTCGAGAAGTTTGATGGAAGTATTTTCGCCGACGCGGAGGAAAACTCCGGGCGTTAGCAGAACTTCGGCGCGCCCCATGGCCGTGCTCAGAACCCCGTTTTCCTTGATCTGGGAAAACTTGGCGGCCTTGTGCTCGACGGTGACACCGTCAATCATCACAGCGCCTTCGGAATAATGCACCGTTCCCGAGTGTGCCGAAATGATGCTTTGGGCGTTTGCGCCGACAGCTGTCATTCCGATCATCGCAGCCACAAAACCCAACCGCCGGTTCATGTTCATGGGACTCCCCTAGTGTTGATCATCCACCCGGGGGAGTCCCATGTCAAGCCTTAATTACAACCGGAAGATTTTATCCGATTTGATGCCCTTGAGGGCGTTGCGGGTATCGACAATGAGGCTCGAATCGGCAACGAGGGCGGGGTAGTCGAAGCATTTGTGGTCGGTAACGATGACCACGCAGTCGGCTTCCTTCACGATTTCCGCAGGGCTCGCGGTGAGCACTTCGGTATCCAGTTTGATCTGGTCGATGTAGGGGTCCACGTAGGAGACCTTGGCTCCACGTTTCTTGAGGAGGTGGATGATGTCGAGGGCGGGGGACTCGCGGACATCGTCGATGTCGCGCTTATATGCCGCGCCATAGACAACGACCTTGGCTCCCTTGACCGACTTGGAAACTTCGTTCAGCGCGTTTTGGATCTTGGCGACGACGAAATGGGGCATCTGGCCGTTGATGTAGCCGGCCAATTCTATGAAACGGGCCTCGATACCGGCCTGCTTGCTCTTCCACGAGAGGTAGAACGGGTCGATCGGGATGCAGTGGCCGCCCAGACCGGGACCGGGGAAGAAGGGCATGAAACCGAAGGGTTTGGTGGCCGCGGCTTCGATCACTTCCCAGACGTTGATTCCCATGCCGTCGCACATGATGGCGATTTCATTCACCAGACCGATGTTGATCATGCGGAAGGTGTTTTCGAGCAGCTTCACCATTTCGGCGACTTGGGTGGAGCTGACCGGCACGACATGTTCGAGTGCCATGCCGTAGAACTGGCGACCGAGTTCGGTGCAAGCGGGCGTGTGGCCGCCGACAACCTTGGGAATGTTCTTCGTTTGGAATTTGGCGTTGCCGGGATCGACGCGCTCGGGGGAGAAGCAGAGGAAGAAGTCCTCTCCGACCTTCAAGCCGGATTTTTCGAGCATCGGCAGGACCAGTTCATCGGTGGTGCCTGGGTAGGTGGTGGATTCCAGAATGATGAGCATTCCGGGATGCAGGTATTTGGCGATTTCCTCGGTGGCGGACACGATGTAGCTCATGTCCGGGTCCTTGGTCTTGCGCAGGGGGGTCGGTACGGCGATGTTGATCGTGTCGAGCTCCGCCATGGCGGCGAAATCGGTGGTCGCTTTGAGCAGGCCTTGTTCCACCAGCGGCGCGAGGACGGACGTGGGAACGTCGCCGACGTAGGAGTCCCCTGCGTTGACCTTGTCCACCTTGGACACGCTCAGATCGATACCGGTCACGTGGAAACCCGCGTGGGCATATTCCACAGCCAACGGCAAACCGACGTAGCCGAGGCCAATAACTCCGACCCGCGCCGTGCGGTTCTGGATTTTTTCCGCCAGTGCCGCGGCGACCGGGTGATTCAGGACGTTTGAGCTCATTCGCCTTCATTTTCCCACAGACGGGAGGCGCGTGTCGCGATGGGGCAGTGCCGTGCGTCCTGGAACTAGTTTCCGTAGGGTTTTGGAGCGCTTGCGGTCGGTTCCGCAGGGACTGGGAAGCTGGCGAACGGGTCCGGGTGGGCGGGGTCGTACCGCTGGAGTTGGTCGAAAATGTAGTGGGCGAGGGGTATGTCCAAGCGGCGGAGGCTTTCGGTGACGCACTTGGCGAACTGGTAGCTGCCGTAGTCGGAATGGTGGGTGGTGTCCTTGCCGGCGAAGAGGAGATGGGCGTCGGTTGGGCCGAGTGCCTCGTAAAGCGGCGCGCTCATGGCATTTAGGTCGATGACGGCGGCCCTTTCCTCACGTCCCGTCTGCCGGACTGCTTCTGGGTAATCGCCGAGGCTGTTGGTGATTTTGCCGGTTTCGTTGAACGTCAGGCGGTTCATCGGGGTGACGAGGATGGGGGTGGCACCTTTGGCCCGGGTATCTGCTATGAACCGCTTGAGATCGGTCTTGTAGGTGGTGAAGGCTCCGACGCCCTCGCCCTTTTCCTTCTGGTCGTTGTGCCCCATTTGAATCAGAACGTAGTCGCCGGGGCGGAGCAGGCTCAGTAGCTTTGCCCAGCGGCCTTCGCCCAAAAAGCCCTTGAGGGACTCGCCGGACTCGCCGTGGTTGGCGACCGCGATGGTCGGCTTGAGGAAGCGGGTCAACATTTGACCCCAACTGTTGAATGGCTCGACGGGTTGGTCTGTGGATGTGGAGTCGCCGGCGATATAGAGGGTGGGGACGTCGTCGGCCTTTTCGACCTGAATGGACTGGACGGAGGGGTTGCTTCCGATGAATTCGAGGGTGAGCTTGTCGTCCCACGCGCGGGCCTCGGAGGTCTTTTCGCGCGGCTTCAGCTTGACCTCGCCGCCGCTGGAGATTTGCGGGGTGCGGATGTTGACGAGGAACGTACGGGTTTCGAATTTGCCGGCCTCGGTGCGAACGTTTTCGACCATCAGGCGGCGGAGTTCGGCCTTGACCGTGGTGTCGGAAGGGTGTTCGGGTGACCCCAGGGTCACTATGACGCGGTAGTTGCCTTCCGAGGGGGCGGGGATGTGGACGTAAATGGGTTCGCGGGGGGATGTGGGTGGCTCGGTGAGCGCTTGGAGGGCGGAGCCTTGGTACGTGGCTGCGGTTAGGGCTGACTGAAATGCAAGGGCGGCGAACATGTTCCTAAGGGCGAGTTTCATGGGTGGACCTCCAAAGGGGAATTCGGCAGTGGTAGTTCCGGGCGCGGGCAAGGAGCTCACCGGGGCCGGCGGCGAGTGCTTCCAACAGTTTCCGGGCCGCATAACGGCGTGCGCGATCCTCATTGTCCTGCACGGCGGCCACTAGGACTTGTTCGATTCGATCGACAGTCTCCTGCTCC
>CAITMP010000272.1 GCA_903893525.1 uncultured Acidobacteriia bacterium
CTCTCCGAGCCCTTCGGCCAGGAGAAAGTGCCTTGTTCCAATCGCTTCGTGCAGACCCACAGACCGGTTCGATCCCAGAAGAGGATCTCGAGACGGTTGTGGCGTTTGTTGGTGAAGACGAACAACGCACCAGCTTGTGGGTTTTCCTGAAGACGTTCTGTGACCAGGGACGGGAGACCATTGAAGCCCTTGCGCATGTCGCAGGGTTCCACCGCCAGGAAGACCTTCAGGCTCCCGGCGAAACTCAGCATGACTCCAGGCTCCGGAGGAGTTCGATCACCAGCGGGACCTGGGACGAGTTGGTGATTTGAACCCGAACCGATCGGGGGAGTTCCACTGTCACGGGTTCCAACTTTGAGCCGGGGATCACGGCCTCGATGAACTCAACGGGCTTGTTGCGTGGACGGCGACGGCGCTGGGAACCGTCGGGCTTCAAGCGTCTCTGTCGGAGCCAACCAGCAAAGGTCGGATACTTCACGCCGATGTGTTTAGCGAACTCCACCCCACTGGCTCCGCTGCGATCGAACTCCCGCAGAATCTCAGCCCGCTTCTCAGCCGGAGTTTGCACCCGCCCCACCGAGTCCGACTTCAACAACTGCATACCCGAGGACATAAACGTCATAATGCTCCCACTATGACCTTTATGCTCCCCACCGACTACCGGCGCTATGCGTGACGCTTACCGTCCAAGATCGTTAGGATCCTCATTGAGCCTCCGCGCACGGTTGAGTCCGCGATGAAGTCCCAGCTCCACACGTGCCCGCGGTAGAGAGCCTGCATCGGCAATCCCGTCGAAACACCCTGCCGTACGCGCTTCTTGCGCGTCGGAGGCACCCGTAGCCCTGCATTCCTTCGCCAGAGTTGCGCCTGGCGCTTACCCACTTCCCAGCCTTCTTGTCAGAGCAATGCCACAATCCGTCGGTAGCCGAATCGAGGATGGCGCTCGGACAACTCCGCCATTCGGCAGTGCATCGCCTTTTGGTGCTCCGACGGCGGCTTTCCCCGGTACCGATACGTCGAACGGGCCAGCCGGAGGATTCGGCACGCTGATCGTATCGAGCAAAGTCCACTTTCAGCCAGTTTGCGGGCCGCTTCCCGGCGCGTGACCGGGCTCACAGCTTTTTTCGCATACGGCCTCCAGTTCCCGGTGCTTCAACAGCGACTCCCTGTTCTCACACTCCAGATCCTTCATCCGCTTGGCTTCGTTCACCTCCATCAGCCCGAACTGCTTCCGCCACCGATGGTATGTGGCCTCAGAGATATTCTCCCCTTGGCAGAGTTCCCGGATCCGCTTCCCACTGTCCACCTCACGCAGCATCCGGATCTTCTCTTCAGTCGTGTGTCGCTTTCCCTTCGTGGTCTGGCTCTTTCATCGTTGCCCAGACTCTCACTCCTCCTGGCTCAGTTTGGCTAAGTCAGGTCAAACGCGCGCATCAGAGTCAGGGAAAATGACTCAAAGTGCTTGCTCTTGACCTCCCACGGAGCCCGTACTTCCAAACCTTCTCGTCAGCGCTTGCAGCGCACCCGAGGTAGGGCGCATAGAATCCCCATCCGCTTCCCAGAGGCATCGAGATGACGCGAGGTTCTCGGTTCGGATTAATCCTGCCACAAGACCTAACCGCCGCCGCACATTGTCTTTGGACATCGAAGACTCGCGCAAAGCTTCTCGGTCTCACGTACCACGACTAGAAACCATTCCCCCGTTTAAGACTTATGGGCACTTCCAAAAACCACTCAATTTGAAACCGAAGTATGAGAGGATGGTTCTGGAGGGTGCTGTGCGGGTTAGAGCCTGATGATTTGAGAGATAGTGATTGGGTGGAATATGAA
>CAITMP010000273.1 GCA_903893525.1 uncultured Acidobacteriia bacterium
CGAAAGCCTCGTTGGCCTCGACGAAAACAACAAACTGGTCCCCACAGTTGCGGAAAGCTGGAAACCGGTGGACGGTTTTTCCAAGTGGCGGTTCAAGATCAGAGAAGGCGTATTGTTCCACCCATCTCCGATCTTCGGTAAGGTCGGCACCCGGGCCGTCACTCCCAAGGATGTCGTCTTCAGTTTTAACCGTTCGATGGGCGAAGGATCCGCCATTGGTTGGATCTTGGAGGGCACCATAAAACGAACCTCCGACGCTGCGGACCCCAAGAAACCAGGCACGCTGGTTATACAAACCGTTTCCGACTCAGAAGTGGAATTCGAACTCACCTCTCCAGATCCATTCTTCCCCGCCCGACTCACCTCGACGCCGCTCACAATTATGCCCGCCGAGATTGCCTCGCTACCCGCAGGCGATTTTGGTGTGAAGACCATCATTGGCACGGGGCCGTTTCTTGTGAAGTCGCGCACTGATTCCGAAGTGGTCCTTGGAAGAAATAGCAAGCACCGCGATTCAGGTGATGGTAACATCGACAACCTCGTCTTCCGGGTAATCAAGAACGACCAGATTCGCCTCCAGGAACTTCAGAACGGACAGATTCACTTCGCCCGGATGCCCTCGACCATGGCAGACGGCATCGTCACTCGGAATTCGGATGGTTATGTCACTATGGGCCCAGCTTCCAAGCTGAAAGCAAAAGCGGTGGACACCTTCAATGTAGTAGCATTAGGCCTTAATTCCGACCGAATGGATCGCCAGCTTCGGCATGCGGTGGACAGCGCGATCAACCGTGCGTAACTAGTCAAACTGATCCCTCAGGGGTTGGCTCTTCCAGCAGTCAACATCCTTCCAACTGCGCTCGCAGCGAGGTATGAACTGCCCAAAAGAGTCCCTTTCTCCCCCGCGAAAGCGAAGGAATCCTACGGCCAATCAAATTCACCGGCAAAGTCCGCTTCTCTTGAAATTCTCGTTCACGACAAGGACAACTCCGAGGAACTAGGACAGATTGTCCAAGCCCAACTCAAAGCGTCAGGAATTGAATCCAATCTGATCAAACTCGACTACAACGCGGTGATTGGCCGGATGGTCTCGGGTGAGTTCACGATGTTCATTATGGGCTTTGAGTTCACCTTCCCCGAGGCCGCCCCAATCCTGGAAATGAACTACAACCCGAAAAAGATTCCGGTGCCAAACTTCTGGCGTTACAATAACTCCGAAGTAACGCGGGCACTCGAAGCATTCCAAAGCTCGGCCGATCCATCGCAAATCCAGGCACTCGTCGCCCGAATTGATGAGGCGACGAGCCAGGATCCTCCCGCCGCATTTCTTCTCCACAACCGAATGTTCGTATTATTCTCGCAGAGCGCATCCTCAGTGCCGATCAATGGCCAGAGCATGCCACATTTCTGGAAAGTTCGCGTGAATTGAGTGCCCTAAAGCAATGACAAGAATTCCAACCGCATTTTGAGGCAACAATGGCAGAAGCGCATCCGAGGACTTTCCCATGGCGCTTTCTCGCTCTGTCTGCCGGCAATGCGCTTCTTCTGCTATTGGGAGCGGCCGTTCTTTCGTTCGTTCTTTTTTCAGTGGCGCCCGGTGATCCGGCGCGAATCATCCTGGGGCCGCAAGCCTCCCAAGAGAGCGTCGCCGCTCTGCGGGAAAGCCTTGGATTGGAAGCCCCGCTGCCCGCCCAGGCGTGGAATCACCTTTGCCGAACCGCCAGCCTCGACTTCGGGACATCGATCAGCACAGGCAGGCCGGTTCTGCCCAATGTGCTGGATAAGTTCGCCATCACCGCCACCATCGGCCTGCAGGCGGCTTTGATCTCACTGGTCCTGAGTTACGCTGTGAATTTCCTCGTCTATAGATTTCCCGGGGCCGGGTTCTTTCTTGGTGTCTTCCGGGCTGGCGTGCTGATGCCTGTGTTTCTTCTAACCGTCATCGGTGCCCTTCTGGTCGGCATTTTTCTGCCAGGAGTTTCCCTGAGCGGCTCCGGTGCCAAAGTCGGCCCTTTCACCCAGATTCTGCCGTCCATTCTTGCCAGTCTGTATCCGCTTGCCGTTATGACGACCGTCCTTCGCCAAGGAGTAGCGGAAGGACTATCCCGCCCGACCCACCGCGCCGCTCGAGCACTCGGATTGGAGGGCTGGGGACTTTATCACCGCAGTCTGTTCCGGCCCGCCCTCGTCCCCTGGCTGGCAGCATGGGTCAACCAGATCAGTTTGGTCTTTTTTGCGTCGCTGGTTCTTGAAGTCATCCTCTCGATTCCGGGCACCGGCAATCTCCTTCTCGCTTCCGTGCAGAATCGTGATTACCCCACCCTCCAGGGCTTGATCCTCGTCAACGCCGCGTTCTTCGTTCTCATTTCGTTCCTGGCGGAATCCGCCTATCCTGCCCTCGACCCCCGTATCCGAAAATGATCCGCCGCACGTCGATCCTTATCGCCTTTCTGGTGTTGGCGCTGGGCCTGCTCCCTTGGATGCTCGAAGGATTGAACTCTGGTCAGCAGGCGTTTCAGCCTGACCTGGCCAATCGCTTGAATCCGCCGAGCGCGGCACAACCCTTTGGAACGGACTCTCTGGGCCGGGATCATTTCACCCGGACCCTTCTAGCCACAGGACTGTCACTCAAAGCAGCGGGGCGTGCATTCCTCCTCGCGTTTGTTCTGGCGATCCTCGTCGGTTCAATC
>CAITMP010000274.1 GCA_903893525.1 uncultured Acidobacteriia bacterium
ATCTTTGTGGTACCGCCGGCGGGCCCACCGGTCAAAAACTGCGCAGCGTTCTGTGCGTAAGCGGTGGCGTTGGCATAGCCCGCGCTGGCGAAGCCCGAATTGCTGAGGGTCCATTCGTCGTTATCGACGATGATTTTGCCTCCGAAAGCGCTCACCGTCGTAGCGAGCGCGCAAAGGAGAAACTGGAAAGTATATCTGAACATATGAACCA
This sequence comes from uncultured Acidobacteriia bacterium, assembly GCA_903893525.1. Lineage (GTDB taxonomy): Bacteria > Acidobacteriota > Terriglobia > Bryobacterales > Bryobacteraceae > BOG-234. The sequence goes on from CAITMP010000274.1 coordinate 212, forward strand.
GCATATCGGAACATATTACATACTGCTAGAAGAAATATGGAACAAAAAATATTCCAGCCAACATGCCGAGAAGGGCGGACTCTTTGAGGTCGGGGTTTGCAAAGCCCGGGGCCGCCAAAGCAGGCTTGATCGGTCCAACCAGAAAATCGGGAAGGGCCTTCAGCACCCCCATGAAGCCCACAATGGAGTGGACCCCAAAAGTGAGACAAGCGGTTAACCCCTGAAAAACATGGAAAGGGGAATGATCGAAAGATGGGCACAAGAAGGAAGTTCAGCAAGGAGTTGAAGGAGAGACTGCGATTCGCCAAATGCCTGCGGGCAAGAGCGCGGCGGAGGTGGCGAGGTCATTGGAGACCGACCCCGGCGACCTATACCGGCGGCGCCGGGAACTGGAGGAGCACGGCTCGAGCGCCTTCACCAGCGGGGGCGGAAGCGGTCCGGGGAGGACCGGGAGGCCGAACTGGAGCGGAAGGTCGGCCAACAGGCGCTGGAGATCGATTTCATGAAAAGCGGGCCTTGCAGCATGTCGAGGAGCAGCGACTGCTGCGGGCCCGGGACAGCATCTCGCATCCGACGTGCGGAAGGGGTTCGGAAACAGCGATGCTGTTCTTCCGGGCCATTCCCCCAAGGGGTGGACTTTCTGAATGATTCAGTTGGGAGGGCACCCAGAAAACGTGTACCATTGTCACCTCACGACGATGAGGTGAAAAGCGGAATCATCGACTCCGGTCCGTGCTTCGCGGTCAGACTTCACCATCCCGACGCAGGAAACACGGCGGGGGCGTGAAGGATCGCATCTCCCACAAAATGCCGTGATTTTGAGAAACACGGGCGGGGGTGACAGCCGCCTACCTGAACGGAATTTGAACCTCGGTGAAGCTGCCGGGGGTAGCCGTGTTCACCGCCGCGACGATCTTCGGGATATGCGGCTTGAGCAAACTCCACTGGCCCTTTCCCAACACGACAAGGGCAATCTTGCGGCCCTTCAAATTCTGTTGGTAACTCAAATTCTGGTCGGTCGTCACCAGCACTTCAAAACCCGCAGCCTCTGCCAACGCCAGAAGCTCCCCGTTTCCAACCTCCTGCCACCCACGGGAGCGGGCCTCCGCCACCGTGTGATGGTCCATCAAAAAGCGGGCCAACGTCCGGGGCGTGCCGTGGTCGAATAGAACAAGCATCAGGATTGGGGGGACGGCGCTTCGGTACTGTGCGCCGCGAATTGAAGGACGGCCTGAACCTGTTCCCTCGTGACGCCGAATTCCTCGACCAACTCATCAACATTCATGTCCTGAAGATTTTCGAACACGCTCGAAACCGGCATACGCGTTCCACGGAACACCCACGCGCCGCTGCGTCGGCCCGGCACGCTTTCGACGGCTTGGCATTGTGACCAATCGAGACTTGCCATGATCTGCGCTCCTTCTCCTAGGGTACTCCAAATTGTGGGGGAAAACAGCCGTCGCCGCAACAACGGACACCGACGCGGCATGGCCTCGGACTTCGGGTCAGGCGAGAGGTTGCGTTCGCGGAGCTCGCCCAGAAGCGCCGTGAACGGCCCTCCGGCGTTCGTCACAGCTCGTTCCAACCCGACATTTCTCGCACGGGCTCTATCGCGTCGCGGAATTGCTCATGAGCGCTTCATGCAGCAGCATGTTGATGTAGGTCTGGTACTTCAGACCTTTCGCCTCTGCCTGCTGTCTGCCCAACGCAAGTTCGCCGTTACCCAGTCGGATCGTGATCTGGCGCGATCCGGATGCCAAAACGGCCTGCGCTTTTCGGTTGATCGCTGCACGGTCCCGATAGATGTCTGCGGCGAAACTCTTTTCCGCCTCAATGCTGCTATCCATTTTCTTCATCGCGTCTCCTCCGGTATTCACTGCGGGTGGTATGCACTGCGGGTCTTGCGGTTCGCGTCGAATGCCGTGACGGGGCGTCTGAGTTTGCCACGGGGAGTCCACGCCACGAACAGAATGCGTCCGCCATTGGTATGCCCCAGTTCGAGAAACCGTTCCTCGCCACTCCGTGCGTCCACCCGCGTCTCAATGTGGATCGGATCGTTTTCCAAGACCTCCTCAACTTCCGGCGGTTCGACTTGGTGTGCGGCAATATGACCCCGGTTATGTTCATCCCAGTCGTACCCCGCCCGAGGCTCCATGTAAATACATTATACAGACAACCAGGCGGACTGCTTCACCAACCTCCACGGGATTGTGGAAAGCACAGGACCCCGTAGCCAAGCGCCCCGCGACAACGCCGCGCTACATCGGCCCCTTCGAGCAGAGCGCCGACCGTCGCGAAACGCAAGACCTTTGACACGTGGTGCAAACGTCCCGTCTCAACACAGGCCCCCCGCCGCCCGGACGCCGATATACAATTGACTTCCATGGCTCAACTTCTCGTCTTGTACGGCACTCCGGCAGACCCGGCTGCCTTCGAACAGTACTACCGGCAGACACACATGCCGCTTGCCCAAAAACTGCCCGGCCTACGCAAATACACGATCAACAAGGGCCCTGTGCAAGCCTTGTCCGGTACCGCGCCACACCTGGTAGCGACCCTCGACTTTGATTCGCTGGCCGACATCCAAGCGGCCCTGGCATCGCCGGAAGGCCAAACGACCGCTGGCGACCTGCCGAACTTCGCCGACGGCGGCGTCACCCTGTTGATATACGA